>JBDSIP010000105.1:0-12901 GCA_039917915.1 Thermoflexales bacterium | reverse complement strand
ATCCCGATCCTCAAGTAATCAAGACCATCCTGGCCCTGACCCGGCGCGTTCGGACAGATTCCGCCAGGCCACGGCTGAACATCGTGGCCGAAATGAGCGATGAGCGCAACTTGCAGGTGGCCCGCCTGGTCGGCCGCGACGATGTCGAATTCGTGCTCCTGGGCGACGTCATCGCCCGGATCGCGGCCCAGACCTGCCGGCAATCCGGCCTGAGCGTCGTCATCACCGAATTGCTTGACTTCAAGGGAAACGAGTTCTACTTCAGCTCCGAGCCGGCCTTGACGGACAAGACCTTTGGGGAGGCGGCCCAAATGTACGACTCGTGTCTGCTGTGCGGTCTGCATCGCGCCGATGGAACGTTTCAGCTCAACCCGCCACCCGATTCACGCATCAACGCCGGAGACAGGGCCCTGCTGATCGCCGAAGACGACAGCCTCATCCGCGTCGACAGGACTCCGCCCGTCGTTGACACGGCCGCCCTCAGAACCGCAACACCTCGGGCGCGCGCGCCCGAGCGCAGCCTGATCCTGGGCTGGAACAAGCGCGGCCCGCAACTCATCAACGAACTGGACACCTACTCGCCACCCAACTCGATCGTCCAGGTCGTCGCGGAAGACTCCGGCGCCATAGATGATATTTCCCGGTTATGCACAAGCCTGAAGAACTCCGCCGCCTCGGCCCGGATCGGTGATACCACCGACCGAAGGGCGCTGGACAGGCTGGAACTCGCGACCTACAACCACGTCATTCTGCTGTGCGCCGAGGACGTCCCGGCCCAACAGGCCGACGCGCGGGCGCTCATCACGCTGCTTCATCTGCGCGACATCGCCGAGAAGACCGGGGCCGCCTGCAGCATTACGACCGAGATGCTCGACGTGCGCGATCGCGATTTGGCCGATGTGACGCGGGCCGACGACTTTGTCATCAGCGACAAATTGACCAGCCTGATGCTCGCCCAGCTCTCGGAGAATCGTGACCTCGGCATCGTTTTCCGCAATCTCTTCACCGTCGAGGGAAGCGAACTGTATCTCAAGCCCGCCGGCGATTATGTCGCCCTCGGCGAGGCGGTCACCTTCTACACCGTTGCGGAAGCGGCTGCCCGCCGCAGCGAGGTCGCATTGGGCTACCGCATCATCGCCCACGCCGAGGACGCCGCGCGCGAGTATGGCGTGGTGATCAACCCGCGCAAAGGCGAGCTGATCACGTTCGAGACGCGCGACAAGATCGTCGTGCTGGCCGAAAACTAGAAGTCATCCCAAAAATGAGTGGCGGGATATTATTAGGATAGCTTCTAGCAAGCATTTCGAGTTCGAGAGTGAACTCCCCCGGCTTTGCCGGGGGAGTTCACTCTCGGATTTCCGGAATCGACGCAGGCACGTACTCGATCAGATCGGCCAGCTTCCAGCGCTCGGCCGCGAGGTCGTAGCGCAGGCGATAGTGCCACAACCCGTCCTGGCGCGGCTCCTGGCCGACGAGCATGCCCTGTCCGTCAAAAAGCGTGACCCGCGCATCGCGCAAGGCGACGAGCGCCTCACAATCGAGCCCGTCGAGACTGAACGCGTAGATGCTGATGCGCTCGATGGCGCCCCGATTGAGGGCCTGCCAGGCCGGCCCTGGGGCAGCATCACGGAGTGCCTGCTCGCCCGCCGAAAGGTAGCTCCCGATGCGGGTGGCCTGCAAGTGCGTCATGCGGTTGGCCACCGCATCGGCGCCGATCACGCCGCTGCGACCAAGGGCCAGCTCCTGCTCCAGCGCCTGCCGGACGGCCTCGCGAGCGGCCTGCGACGCCTCAGCCGGCGCAGCGATCTGGCCATCAGCCAGCCGGCGCATGGCACCTGCCCAGGGCGCCTCGCGCACGACCGCGCCTGGCGCGGCAGCCGGCAACCACACGCCGTTGACTTCAGACGTTCGCCGGACTGCTGGGATAGGCGCGATCTGGGCAGGCGCTTGTTCAACCGGTTTCGCCGCGACGGCCCTGGTCTGCGGTCGAATATACACGCCGGGCTGCTGGGCAAACAGGCTGATCACCCCAATGATCGCCAGCCCGAGGAGGGCGAGGCAAATCCACGCCAGCGGCGTAAACCGCCGCGCCAGCGATCGGTCTGCCGCGGACGGGGTGTAGAACGGGCGATATCGCGCGCGGGTCATCGCTGTTGATGAGCGTACCCGCGCGCGGCCCAAACGAACCTGACAGTTGGCTGACAATTACCAGGTGAGCAAAGCTCAATCCGGGAGCGATACCCCCGGACTGAGTCCTCGCGACACGGGCGCGATGCTTCTATAATCCTGTCCGAAATGGCAAACAATCAGGACCCAGCCCGGCGGGCGTTTCGCAGGCTGCTCGCCAAACACGAAATGACGACCAAGCAGGTGGCTGTGGAGATCGGGGTGGTGCCGGCCACGCTCTACAACTGGCTCAGGAAGCCGAGCCCCACCGACCTGGGGCCGGTGACGATGACGAAGGTCGCTGTGCTGTTTGGCCTCAGCCTGGAACAGATGCAACGTCCCACGCCGGATGTGATTGCCGCATCCGAGAGCCGGACGCCGGTGTTTGGGCGGGTCAGGACGCTCCGCCAGATCGACGGGTTGCTGGCCGGCATCGAGGATCCAAGAAAGCAAGCCCGAGCTGCGCACGTCCTCGTCGAAACGCTGCGGATCCTCCATGGCGGGGCCGCGGGCGCGCGCAAGATGGAGACTGGCCGGATGCAAGCCGTCCTGGCGCTCCTGAGCGGCCATGGCGATGGATGGGGCGAAACCGGCCCAAGATCAGCCGGCAGCAATCCGCCCCACGAAATCACGCAGTGCGCGCGCGAGTGGTGTTGAGGCGGGGCTGAAGGATCATTCCCGCGAATACTGCCTGACCTTCTCCAACAGCCTCGCCCGCGCGATCCGCAACACGATCAAGTCCCCAAAGAGGCCCTCCAGCACGCGGCGCAGCGCCGCCTCGTCCACACCTTCGCCCCGATAGCGCAGCGTGAGCGACCTGTCGACGTGCTGGCGGAGCGTCCACTGCGACAGGGCAAACGGGCGCACGGCCTGGCTGACCTCGATGTTGTTAACCGGCCCGCCAAAGGCATCCGCGAACACCACCGGCGCGCGGCCCTCCAGCCCGACCAGGCGGGGGCTGCACCCGTCCGGCCCGAAATCCAGGCTGGCCGTGTCACCCGTGCGATAACGCAGCAAGGGCAGCATCGGATTGAAGCCGCCGCTGACCACAATCTCGCCGCGCGTGCCGGGCGAACAGGGCACCCCATCCGCATCGAGAATCTCGACATACAGCCGGTTTTGCAGCAGCGCATGCCCGGCGCCGTCGGGCGCGCCCACCGCGATCGGGCCGGTCTCGTTGGTCGAATACACATCGATGACCGGGCAGCCAAAGCGCGCTTCGAGCGCCGCCTTCAGGCCGGGCAGCAGCGCCATCGAGCTCGAGATCAAGGCCCGCGGGTGGGCGCGCACGGGGAGCGCCGCCAGGGCTTCGAATGAAATCGGATCGCCGGTGTAGATCTGGGGGGCGAGCGCGTCGAGATAGGCGGCCCGGTCGGCGGGATCGCGCCAGGCATCGGGATCCAGGTTGATTTTCACGTGTCCCGCGCCATCGAGAAAGAACGAGAGCTGGGCCAGGGTATAGGTCCGTTTCTGAAAACAGACCAGCGCGATGGCCGTCCGCCCCGGCCCGCCGGCCAGGTCGGCCCCATGCAGGCGCGCCGACCGGCGCAGCAGCGGCAGATACATGCTGGCCGCCTCGGGCGTCCAGGGCACGTCCAGCGGATGGCCAGTCGTGCCGGAGGTCGAATACAGGATGATCTGTTCGAGCGGCGCATCGTCGGGGACGAAGGCCCAGGTCTCGCCGCTCAGATCGCCCCGGTCGCACAACGGAAGATCGAAAAATGGGCCGGGCCGGCCGCCGTGGCGGCGATAGAACGGGACCTCGGCGACGCAGCGGACGGCCAACTCCGCCAGCCAGCTCGGGATCTCGCCGGGGCGCCAGACCGCGGGCTCTGCGCTGAGGCCGGTCTCCCAGGCCCGGATGCGGGCGACCGCCGGCGCGTCGAGGCGATCGCCGCACACGTGGTTGAAGACCGGCGCCTGCGGGTGTTCGCGCAGGCCGTTGAGAAACGTGCGGGCCGCATCCGTCATCAGCGGGTAACGCTCGGCATCGCTCAGGGACGGGTCCCAGGTGGGCATACTTGAATTGTACGATTGAGGCCGGGGGTTGGCGCGATGACCGTCCGCCCGGCCCCAATCGTACAATTCAACCTTATGGAAGATCATTACGGCCCGCAGTCGTTGCCCCTGCCCAACGCGACGATGCCGGAGGGGCTGTGGCCGGAGCTCATCGTGGACGGCTGGGAGCGCCCGCATAATCACGCCGTTTCGCCCAACGGAAACGACCGGGTTGCGTTCTATCTCGACCGGGGCGGCTACAGCGAGTTGCACCTGATCGACCCGCGCGTCTCGCCGTTCCCGCAGCGCCTGACCATCCAGCGCGCGTTCGTCAACTGGTGGAGTGATGAGCCGCCGACCTGGACCCCCGACGGCGAGTGGCTGATCTACGGCGCCTACGACGCCGACGACGTGAGTCACCTGTACGTCGTCGCTGCGGCCGGCGGCCAAGCCCGCGCGCTGACCGAGCTGCGCTATGACGCCTACGAGCCGGTCGTCTCGCCGGATGGGCGTTGGGTGGCCTTCACCACCGAGCAGGACGCCGCCGCCCAGATCGCCATCGTCGCGTTTGACGGGGGTTGGGTGCGCGGCCTGACCCACGATTCGGACGAATGCTCAGGCCCGATCTGGTCCCCGGATGGCCAGCGCATCCTGTATTGCGCCTCGCCGACCGATCAGCGCCACAGCGACATCTATTCACTTTCGCCCGACGGCGGACTGCCGGTTAGATTGACCTCCGGAGACGGCTCGCAGTATTGGAATCCCGCCTTCTCGCCGGACGGCGGGCGGATTGCCCTGCAGTGCGACCGGAGCGGCTTCGACGAGATCTGGATGATGGCCCCCGACGGGTCGGGCCTGCGCCAGCTCACCCGCCTGCAGCAGGACATCGAGGACTATCACTGGTCGCCGGATGGGACCCGCCTGATTCTGGTTGGCGGCGAGCGCGGGAATGACCCCCTGTATGTGGTGACGGTCGAAACCGGCGCCATCCAGCGCCTTGCGCTTCCGCCCGGCAACTACAACGCGCCGCGCTGGCTCGGCCAAGGCGATCGCTTTGTGGTGGGCTACGACAGCCCTCAGACGCCGCCGGCGCTATATGGCTGCGCAACCGACAGTGCTGAGATGCAGGCGCTGACCGACACGGCCGCGGCCGCCCTCAAATGCTTCCCGTTTGTCACGCCCCGGCACATCGAATACACCGGCGCCGACGGTTGGCGCATCCCGGCTTTTGTCTATAAGCCGGCCGCGCCCCCGCGCGATCGGCGCGGGTATCCGGGCATCGTCTATCCCCACGGCGGCCCAAACGCGCAGTATGACCTTGCCTGGGATCCGGTGCGGCAATACTTTATTGCGCGCGGCTATGCCATCATCTGCCCGAACTTCCGGGGCAGCACGGGATACGGACGGCTGTTGAAGGAAGGTAATCTGTCTGACTGGGGTCGCGGCGATCTCGAGGATTGCCTGGCCGCCGCCGACACCCTGGTCGGCCTGGGGCAAGTGGATGCGAGCCGGCTTGCGATGTGGGGACAGAGCTACGGCGGCTACCTCACCCTCCTTGCGCTTGGCAAGGATCCCAAATACCGTCTGCGTTGCGCGGTGGCGTTGTACGGCGACAGCCACCTCAAGACCTCCTGGGCGCGCGGTGATCATGCCGGACGGTTGGATCTGGAGTGGCAGATGGGGCATCCTGCGTTGGCGGAAAACCGGCTGGAGGAAAGCTCGCCTCTTAACTATGCGCAGCACTTCAGGGCCCCGGTCCTGATCCTGCATGGAGAGCGCGATCAGCGCGTTGCGCTCGGCGAATCCCTCCAACTGGTTGAGGCACTCAAGCGCCTTGGCAAGACTTTTGAATTCAAGACCTATCCGGAGGAAGGCCATGGTTTTGCGCACGCGGCAAATGCCCTGGACGGTCTGCGTAGAATTGAACGATTCTTGGATTGGCACCTGTTCTAGTTATGTCTCACTCGTTGGGATTGGCCGATTCAAGAAACAAGGAGTGCACGCATGAAGACGCGACAACACATGGCGGGAAGCCTGATCGCCGCATCACTGATCCTGGGCGGCTGCGCGGTCGGCGCCGAAAAGCCGGCGGAAATCAAGATCGTGTCGCCCACCAACAACGCCAGCGTGCGCGTTGGGCAGGGGATAAACATCCAGTGGACGGCAAAAGGCGACAACATCAGCATGATCGAGGTGGTCATCACCAATCAACCCTATGCCCAGGTGGCAACGCAGGATCCAAAGAAGGGTGTGCCCGAGTTCAACGCCCAGGTGCCCTGGACGCCCCTGCAGCCAGGCACGCACAGCATCCAGGTCAAAGCCTACAACCCCGACAACAAAGTCATCGGGCAGTCGGATCTGGTCGTGCTGACCGCGCAGGGCGCATTGCCCGCCGCGACGGCGGCAGTTCCTCCCACCGCGGTACCGGTGGCAACGGCTGCCGGCAGCAGCCAACCCGCGCCCACGGCGACTCCCGAAGCGCCAAGCCTCGTCGTCACCAACGACTTTGCGAATATTCGTGAAGGGCCGAACACCGCTTATCGCGCGCTTGGCCAATTGAGCAAGGGCGACAAGGCGCCCGTGCGCGGCCGCAGCGACGATGGCAAGTGGTATCAGATCACCTTCAAGACGGGTGTGGGCTGGATCTTTGGCGAACTGGCGCAAGCCAACGACGCGGCCAACAAGACTGCCGTGGCGGCAGCGCCGCCGCTGCCCACCGCGCCGCCACCGCCACCGCCCACGGCAACATCACCGCCGCCACCACCGACCGCGGTGCCCGTCGCCGGCCGAACGGCCGGGAACTTGACGGTTGATCGCGTGACGGTCGGCAACAACGGCTCGGTCGTGGCCAGTTGGAACGTCCAGAACATCTCCGCCGCCCAATTCGACAAGGGCGATGGGCAGGGCTTCAAGGCTGCCGCCGGCACGATGGCCGTTGTGGTTGACTGCATCACCACCTCCCGGACCATCCGGCTCAAGATCACCAACAACGCCGGCGCAACCCAGGAGGATGCCATTGGGATCAACGTGGATGGCGGGTTGCCGGCCGGCACATGCGGCAGCAGCGGGGGTGGAGGCGGTGGCGGTAGTACGGATGTGTGCAACGCCAGTTCGCCCTTCTGGAAGGCCGTCATCAGCGGCAATTCGGGCTATACCTTCTGCGCAAAGCAAGACCTCGAGTTCGTCGCCGGACTTCCGTCGGTTGTGAGATTTTCCAAAGGCGCCAACATGGATCTCGCGCTCAAATGGAACATCTACGGCATCGGCGGAATCCGGCTGAAGATCGAGCCCAATACCCAACAGTGCAGCCCTGCCGGGAGCCAGGGACAACGCGACGTGGCCGTCAACGGTTCAAACGGGCCAGACAACACCATCTATCCTCTGAATGCCAATGAGTTCGGCTTTGGCGGATTCAAGATCGAGCTCTACGTCATCAATCAACAGGGCGTCCAAGTGGGATACAACGAGAAGTTTCTGTGCGTGACTTAGGGTCCAATCGTGAGCGGCTCACGCGTGCCGGCCGCTCACGGTTGAATCAAGATCCGCTCAATCACGGGCCCACCCGGGCCAATCCACAGCGATAGCAGCAGCAGCGCCGACACGGTCAGGATGACCAGGCCGGCGGCGAGCAGGGCAATCCGGGCAGGCCGGCTCATCGGTCTCCTCCGTCCAAATGGCACAAGTCGTTCAGGCTGCGCAAGCGCCAGCGCCCATGCGGATCGTGAATGACCTTGGCCACTGAAGTGTTGCCAAATCCAAAAGGGTGGCGGCGGGCGGGCGGCAGCCCCAGCATGGCCGAGATCATCGCCCCCAGTGCGCCGGCATGCGACACGACCATGACGGTCTGGCCGGGATGGCGGCGCACGACGTCCCACGCAAACGCGCGGGTCCGGTCGTAGGTCTCCTGAGCGCTCTCGCCGCCAGGCGCCACCCATTCGTATTCGTCGCGCGGGCTCAATCCCGCACCCGACAGGAAGACCTGAATCTCCTCGCCCGTCATCCCGGTAAAGGCGCCCATGTTGTATTCGCGCAGGCGGGCGTCGAAGTGAATGTCGGTCCCGGTCACCGCCGCGATGGCCCGGGCCGTGTCGGCGGCGCGCGCGAGCGGGCTGGAGTACAACGCATCAAAACGCCAGCCTCGAAAGCGATCGGCCAGTCGTTCGGCCTGGCGCCGGCCGAGCGCATCCAGGGGCAGATCGAGCCAGCCCTGCACCCGGCTGGTGGAATTGCCCAGGCTGCGGGCATGCCGCACGAGATAGGCAGTCAGCGGTCGTTCGGTCATGGCGAGCGGCGGATAAAGCGCCCGCGGCCGGCCCGGCCAACAAAGCGCTGATCGCGGACGATCACTTCGCCCCGGCTGATGACATCCCGCGGCCAGCCGTCGACGGTAATGCCGTCATAGGCCGACCAGTCGATCGCGGAATGCAGATTCTCGGCGGACAACGACTTGTTCAGGCTCGGGTCAAAGACCACCACATCGGCATCGGCGCCCGGCGCAATGCGGCCCTTGGTCGGCAGCGCGTGCATCTCAGCCGGGCGCGCGCAGCACAGCCGCACCCAATCCTGCAGATCAATCCGCCCGCGCCGCACGCCAAAGTGGTGGATCAGCGACAGACGGGTCTCCACGCCCGGCACACCGTTGGGCGCCTTACGGAAATCATGAATTCCCAACGCCTTCTGGGTCTGACTGAAAGGACAGTGATCCGAGCTGATCAGGTCAATGACCCGCCCGGAGACAAGCTTCCACATCGCATCCTGGTCGGCCTGCGGCCGCAGCGGCGGCGAGCACATCCATAGCCGGCCGTCTTCGCGGCGCAGGCAGTCGTCGGTCAGGACCAGATACTGCGGGCAAGTCTCGCCCCAGATGAAGTCGCCCCCTCGCGCGCGCGCGGCACCGAGGGCTTCGGTCGCCGAGGCGCAGCCCATATGGAAGATCAGCATCCGCGCGCCAGTGAGCTCAGCGGCGGTGATAGCCCGGATGACGGCCTCGCGCTCGCTCTCGGGCGGGCGGGTGAGGGCGTGCAAAATCCCTGCGCCCAGGCCGTTGACCGGCGGATTCTCGCGGCGGGACACCCAGGCCAGATCCGTGCCGGCCAATTGGCGCAGGGTCTCTATGATGTCGCCGTTCTCGACGTGGACGCAGGCCAGGGCGCCCAGATCGGCCACCTCGCGCAACGCGCGAAACAAATCCGCATCGCTAAGCTGGTTGCCGGCGTAGGCCATGTACAGCTTGAACGACGCGCAGCCCGAGTCGAAGGCATCCCGCATCTGGCGGATACGCGTCTCGCTCACCCGGCGCATGAAGCCGGTCAAGCCGGGGTCGATGTCGGGCTGGACGCTCATGTGCAGGCCGTAGTCGACGACGGCCGGGCGGGCCTGCTCGAGCCGGGCAGCCAGGGCGTCAGTCAGCGACTGGCCGGGCAGGGCATCGACAAAATCGACGACAGTGGTCGTGCCGCCCAATGCGGCGGCGGTGGTCCCGGTCTGCCAATCGTCGGCGCTTGGTCCGGCGGCCGTGGGCAATCCCATGTGCACGTGCGCGTCGATGGCGCCAGGGATGACGTAGCAGTCGGAGGCATCCCGGATCTGAGCGGCATCGGCCCGCGAGCCCGGCGGCAGCAGCGCGGCGATCGCGCCACCCGTGACGGCGACATCAGCGGGATAGACCGCGTCTGCGGTCACGACGGTCCCGTTGGAGATGAGGAGATCGTATGCCATGGGCGTGCTCGAATTCTCGCATCATTTCGGCGGGGCGGATGACCTCTAGAATTCAAGCATGCTCCGCACCCATGGCGCTTCCGGCCGGGCCGTCATCGTCCTGCACGGCGGCCCAGGCGCGCCGGGCTCGGCCGCCTCCCTGGCGCGCGGCCTCTCAGATGAGTTTCGAGCGTTGGAGTCCTTTCAGCGCCGGGCCGGTGGCGCGCCGCTGACCGTTGCCCGGCACATCGAGGACCTGCGCGCGGTCGTCGCCGATTGCGGCGACCCGCGCCCGGCCCTGGTCGGCCACTCATGGGGGGCGATGCTCGCCCTCGCCTACGCCGCCGCGCATCCGGGCACGCTGGCATCCCTGGCGCTGGTCGGATGCGGCACCTTTGATCTGGCCTCGCGGGCCGAGTTTCGGGCCCGCCTCGACGCCCGGATGGACGCCGCATATCGACAGCGCCTCGCGGTCCTGGACGAGATCACAGACCCGGACGAGCGTCTGTCCGCCAAGGGAGTGCTGCTGGGAAGCGTCTACGACGTCGACACCCTCCCGGACGATCCTAATCCGTCCCCCGCCGACGCCCGGGGCGGGGCCGAGACCTGGCAGGACATGCTGCGTCTGCAACAGGCCGGGGTGTATCCGGCCGGCTTCGCCGCGATCGATGTGCCGGCGATCATGCTGCATGGCGACGACGACCCGCATCCGGGCGAGATGATCCAGGCCAGCCTGCAGGCATGGATACCAGGACTGGAGTACGTCAGTTGGCCGCGCTGCGGGCATTCGCCCTGGCTCGAGCGCGGCGCGCGCGAGGGTTTCTACAGGACGCTGAAGGCCTGGTTGCGGGGTGTTCCTGCACCCCGGAGGTAGGTGCCTACTCCGGGGTGCAGGAATGCTCGGCCTACCGGCAAGGTTTATCCGCCTGGGGGCGTCTGGCCGCATGGCTAACCAATCGGATCGCCCGAATGCGGGCGATCCATGCGCTCAACAAATCCGCGAGGCGTCAGGATGCTCACACCGGCGTAGGCGCCAAGAATCAGGAGATCGGCACCACCCGTGATGATGCCGTCCGCTCCGCCGGCGATCGCCGCAGCAAGCACATTGTCGTCATCAGGATCAGCGCAGACACGCGCCGCCAGCGGCGCGGGCGAAACGATTTCGGCCCGGTCTCGATACGCGGCGAAGAGCGGAATATCCTCGGCGGTAAGTTCGAACGTCCGCGCCATCACCTCGAGGAACTCCGCGAGCAAATATTCCGAGGTGATGAGCGTATGACCGAGCACGCGGCGCCGAACGAGGTCGCGGCACAAGCCATCAGCCGCGATCGCGGCCACGAGGACGTTGGTACCGAGCAACAGCCTCATGAGATCAGCTTAAAGACGTCCTCGTCGGTGTAGATCCCCTGCGCCTGCGCGCGCGGCAACGCCGCGCGGCGGGACGCGTCAAAGGCGTCCTCCCAGAGTTTGTCCTGGATCGCCTTGCGGACGTATTCACTGAGCGTGATCTGATCGCGCCGGGCCGCTTTGGCGACCTCGCGCTGCAACTTCGGCGGCAGGCTGATCGTCATCGTCGTGCGCATGTTGTAATAGATTCTAGCACACCCATGCTCACGCCGCTCAGAACATCTCGCCGCTGCTCGCCTTCTCGCCGGTGCGCACGGGCGGCGTAATCGTGGCCCCAAGCTGCCGAACATGATCGAGCTCGTTGAAGAGCGACTCGAGTTCCACAATCCGCCCGCCGGCGATCCGCATGAAGTAAACCCCATCATTGGCCCAGGGCTTGTTGGTGGCCGGGATGCCGTGCCACTCGCCGGTATGCAACCCGCTCGTGGTGATTCGCACCACGACATGATCACCGGACGCGATGATGTTCTTGATCGTCATCGTGTGGCCGGCAAAAGTGCCATGTAACCAGGGCAGAACGGACTGCCGCCAGCGCTCCGCCAACTCGGGGATCAGGATCTCCCTCAGCCGGGCCACATCCCGCGCATTTGCGGCTTCAATGAACCGCTTGACGATCGTCTCATTTGTGTCCGTAGACATGGATCACCTCCTTGTCTGCGGCGCCCGCATCGTGCGATGCGGGGCTGTTTGGACGCCGCCGCATGCATTTGCATGCGGGTTCGCTTCCATTATGGCCCTTTTCGGCGATTTCGGTTGTCGGCTATCATCGCGGCGAAACCAAACATCGCGCGCCAACCGTACAGGAGAAACACCCATGTGCTATGACGACAATGCCCGCCCGCCGCTGCCGCCTGGATCCGCCGGCCAGACTCGCGGCGAGCAGATCATCCTGACCGCTTCGGATGGCAATCAATTCCACGCCTTCGCCACGTTGCCGGTCGGCGCGCCGCCGGCCCGCAAAACGGTCCTGATCTACCCAGACGTGCGCGGGCTGCACCAGTTCTACTGCGATCTGGCCAGCCGCTTCGCCGAGGTTGGCATCCCCGCCCTGGCCATCGACTATTTCGGGCGCACGGCCGGCCTCACCAGCCGGGCCGAGGGCTTTGAGTTCTGGCCGCATGTGCAGCAGCTCAAACTGTCCAACTTCACTCTCGACGTGCAGGCTGGGCTGGCCTGGCTGCGCGAGAACGTGGCCGACGACGCGGCCGTCTTCGTGGTCGGCTTCTGCATGGGCGGTTCGTTTACCCTGCTGACCGGGACCAACCGGGAGTTGGGGTTGGCCGGGCTGATCCCCTTCTACGCCGGGCTGAGCCGCGATTTCGGCGGGGCCGGGACCGCGCTCGACAACGCCCCGCGGGTGGCGTATCCGGTCGAGGGCTTCTTTGGCGGGGCCGACACCGGCATCCCCGAGAGCGCGGTGAACGATCTAGACGCGCGGCTGGACGGGACCGGAGTCAAGCACACCCTGACGATCTACCCGGGAGCGCCGCACAGCTTCTTCGATCGGCGGGCCGAGGATTTCGCCGCCGACTCGGCTGACGCCTGGGGGCGCCTGCTGGCCTTCATCCACGCCACGCCTGCGGGGTGATAATTCAAAATCGATATGCACCGCCCCGGCGTACGCCGGGGCGGT
>JBDSIP010000104.1:0-10782 GCA_039917915.1 Thermoflexales bacterium | reverse complement strand
CTTGATCAAGTGCAAGTGCCGCCTTGTGCTGTTGGCGATAGATGAATTGCCGACTAACGCCCTCCTGATCGGCCAGATCTGTGACCTGCTGAGTCTTCGCCAGCGACAAAACGGCAAGGGCCTGGCGTTCGCTGCCTGACATGTTGGCTGCAACGCACGAGGGGTTGTTCATCGGTCACTCACTTCAGGGGAAAAGGAGCGAGTGTCCGCGATGGGTGAGGGTTTGGATGCGAGGTTGGCTACTGGTTGGTGGATTGAAAATCACTGAAAAGTGTTACCCGGCTTTGAACCACGCCGAAAATCCTTGCCTTTGGCTCCGAAGTGAAGCTGATTGGCGGGCCGCGCGAATTTTCGGGTCTGGCCCATCCATCGCCACAGCCCTGCTCCACCCAAAATCATGGACACGCACAGCCACTGGCCCATGCATTTCTATCCGTCACTCAACTTAACCCAGTGACCGGCAACGCAGCGCCGTGAACGGCATGCGCCGCGTCCGAGGCCAGAAAAACGATCACGCTGGCCAGATCCTTAGCTGCGACCCAGCGTGACGGGTCGGCAGCCGGCATTGCCGCGCGATTTTCGGGGGTGTCAATGATCGTCGGCAGGACGCAGTTGACGTTGATGTGTTGCTCCCGCAACTCGGCGGCCATCGCCTCGGTCAGGCGAATGACGCTGCTCTTGGCAGCGCAGTAGGCTCCCATTTGTGCCACGCCCTTTTGCGCCGCATAGGCCCCGACATTGACGATTTTTCCGCCGCCGCTCTCCAGCATGTGCGGCACCACGGCTCTAACCATGTTCAGCAGCGTGCGGGCATTGATATCCAGAAGAAAGTCCCAAGTGCTGTCCGCTGTCTCATGCACCGCGTCGCCCATGCGAAAGCCGCCGGCCAGGTTGCACAGCACATCGATGCGACCGAAACGCTCCACGGCCGCAGTCAGTGCGGCCGCGACCTGCTGGCCATCGAGCAGGTCAGTGGCCACGAACAGGCGGTTTTCCCCCTCGTCGCCAAAGGCTGCCTGCAAGGATTCGACCTGCCGATCGAGCAGTACCAGGCGCGCGTCCTGGCTGGCAAAGGCGGCGGCCACCGCTTGTCCCAAGTTGCCTGCAGCCCCGGTCACCATCACCGTTTTATTTTCAAAGCTCATGTGGATGCTCCCCGGCGTTTGTCATTGTGGTAGCGGCCCGATCCCTGCGTGATCACCTGATCGGAAGCCAAAACAGTGCCTGGCTCGTATTCCGGCTGACCCTGCACGCGTTCATAGTAGGGACTGAAGTCGATCCGGGCCAGTTCGAGCAACTCGTCGAGGTCGTTGATGACGAAGTAGGTTTCCTGAAAATCGTCAATCCGGTAATTCGTGCGCATGACCCGTTCCAGATCAAAGCGCACGCGGTTGGGCGACGGATCGTCGAGCGCAAAGACGCTCTCCGACGCCGAAGAGGCGATGCCCGCGCCATAAATACGCAGTCCGTCCTGCTGTTTCACAAGGCCGAACTCAACGGTGTACCAGTACACGCGCGCCAGCTTGTCCAGCATGCCCAGTTTTTGCGCCCGCAATCCGCCAATGCCGTAGGCCTGGATGTAATCGGCGATGGCAGGGTTCATCAGCATCGGAACATGGCCGAACACGTCGTGGAACACATCGGGCTCTTCCAGGTAGTCAAGTTGATGCGGCTTGCGGATAAATTGGCCCGCCGGGAAGCGGCGATTGGCCAAGTGCTCGAAGAACACCTCGTCGGGGACCAGACCCGGCACCGCGACCACCTGCCAGCCCGTGCGTTTCATCAGGATGTCGGACAGGCGCCGGAAGTCAGGAATCTGATCGGCCCCGATCGGCAACTCGGCCATCCCGCTGATGAAAGCGTCGCAGGCGCGTCCAGGCAGCAGCCGGCTCTGACGGTCGAACAGCGTCTTCCATACGCCGTGTTCCTCTGGGGTGTACTGATCCCAGCCCTGGTCAATGGTCCAGTCATCTCGCTCAGGGCGCTGGGCGTCGCCCGCTGCAAGCCCGTGTTTGGTCGTTTCGTTCAACTGTGCTGGCATGGCAGTGTTCCTAAGCTAGTGAGACGGGTGGCACATCGAACCGGGCATAGGCCCGGTCGGCCAGCCGGGCAAGCTCGATGTCGTTCATCGACAGGCCATTCACGTCGTGGGTCGTCAACGTGAGCGTCACGCGGTTATAGACATTCGACCATTCCGGGTGGTGGTTGCACCTTTCCGCGATCAGGGCGATTTGGGTCATGAAGCCGAAGGCCTTTACAAAGTCGGCGAAAACGAACTCGCGGGTGATCAGGCCGCCACGCTCGGCGTTGAAGCGCCAGCTAGGAAGTTCAGCCAGTCGTTCGATGGTAGTTGGTGAGTCGAGTTTTTTCATTCGGCCAGCACCGTGCCTCGGCATTCGCCAAACCCGATCCGCCTGTATCCCTCCTGCTGGCAGTAGCCGCGCAAGATGATGCTGTCGCCGTCTTCGAGCCAGCGGCGTGTTTCTCCGCTGGACAGGCAGAGGGGCCGTGTTCCTCCCGCGCTCAGCTCCATCAAGGAACCGCCCTGTTCCGGTTTGGGGCCCGAGAGGGTGCCCGATCCGAACAGGTCGCCCGCGCGCAGGTTGCAGCCATTGACCGTGTGGTGGGCCACCAGCTGGGCCACGGTCCAGTAGGCATCACGGTAGTTGGACTGCGAGAGGCGGTCGCCGGCGTGGCCCTTGTCACGCATCTGCGCCGTTTGCAGCCACACTTCCAGTTCAATATTGATAGCGCCCTGCGCTCTGTTGGCGGGCGAATCAAGGTAATCCATGGGTTCCGGGTCGCCCTCTGGCCGGGTGAACGGCAGGCGAAACGGCGCCAGGGCATCGAGTGTCACGACCCAGGGCGAGAGCGTGCTGGCAAAGTTTTTGGACAGAAACGGCCCCAGCGGCTGGTATTCCCAGGCCTGGATGTCGCGGGCGCTCCAGTCATTGAACAGGCTCACCCCGAAGACGTGCTCCTCCGCGTCGGCCATGGCAATCGGCTCACCCAGGACGTTGGGACGCGCAATAAGGACGCCCAGCTCCAGCTCGTAATCCAGCCGGCGGCAGGGGCCAAAGCTGGGGGCATCCTGGTCGGGCGCCCTGGTCTGCCCCTTGGGCCGACGAAAGCTCTGGCCGCTGGGAACGATAGACGATGCACGCCCGTGGTAGCCAATCGGCACCCATTTGTAGTTGGGCAGCAGCGGGTTGTCGGGCCGCAGCTGTTTGCCAATGGTGGTGGCGTGGTGCACGCTGGTGTAGAAATCGGTGTAGTCGCCGATCTGGCAGGGCAGGCCCAGCTCGACCGTTGACTGGGCGTGCAGCGCCGCCTTGAACGTTTTTTGCTGCGCACTGCCCACGCGCAAACCCTCCGAGATGGCCTGTCGCAGGATGCGCCGGCTCTCGGGCAGCAGGCGCATTAGCCGGTTCATGTCGTGGCTAGCGATCAGTCTGGCGGCGCGCAAGTCAAGTACCTGGTCGCCAATCGCCACGCCGATGTGCCAATCCGCATCGTCATCCCCGCGGAAGCGGCCAAACGGCAGGTTCTGGATCGGAAAGTCCGTGGCTGGGTCGTTGGCCGATTCGACCCAGCTTTGCAGCGCCGGGTTATGGGTTTGGTCAACGCCGGTGTTCATTGCTTGAACTCGCGTTGGTGCAGGAAGGCGCCGTGCTGAGGCGCGCGTTTGGTCTGCGACCATTCTTCGAGCATGTCCCACTTCACCGCGTCCAGCCGCTTGATCATGGCTTCTTCTTCGGGGTCCGGGCAGGCCAGCTCCAGGCGGTGGCCGTTCGGGTCGAAGAAATAAATCGAGTGAAATGCGCCGTGGTCCGTCACGCCCAGCACGTCGACGCCGTTGGCTTCCAGGTGCGCCCGAAACTCCAGCAACTCGGCCCGGTCCTTGACCCTGAAAGCGATGTGCTGCACCCACGCCGGCGTGTTGGGATCACGCCCCATGGGCGGCTGCGTGGGCAACTCGAAAAAGGCCAGCACGTTGCCCTGACCGGCGTCAAGAAAGACATGCATGTACGGGTCAGGCGCCTTGGTGGACGGCACATGGTCTTCGGCGATCGCCAGCACGAAGTCCATGTTGAGCATTTTCTGGTACCAGAGCACGGTCTCTTTGGCATCCTTGCAGCGGTAGGCGACGTGGTGAATGCGGTCGATTTTCATGTCATGCCTCCACGCTCAGCACGCCGCGCTGGATCTGGTCACGCTCCAGCGACTCGAACAGCGCCTTGAAGTTGCCTTCGCCAAAACCCTCATCGCCCTTGCGCTGGATGAACTCGAAGAACACCGGGCCGAGTTGCGGTTGCGAGAAGATCTGCAGCAGCAGGCGCGGCGTGCCGCCTTGGGTGCTGCCGTCCAGCAGGATGCCGCGCGTCTGCAACTCGGACACCGGCTGGCCATGGCCTGGCAGGCGGCCATCGAGCATCTCGTAGTAGCTGTCGCTGGGCGCGGTCATCAGCGGCACGCCAGCCAGCGCGAGCTTGTCCACCGCAGCCGGCAGGTCGTCGCAGATCAGCGCAATGTGCTGGATGCCCTCGCCGTTGAACTTCAGCAGGAATTCCTCGATCTGGCCGCCGCCCTGCCTCGATTCCTCATTGAGCGGGATGCGGATCTTGCCGTCGGGCGCGGTCATGGCGCGCGAGGTCAGGCCGGTGTATTCGCCCTGGATGTCGAAGTAGCGGATCTCGCGGAAGTTGAACAGCTTTTCATAAAAGGCACCCCAGAACGCCATGCGCCCGCGGTACACGTTGTGCGTCAGGTGGTCGATGAGCTTGAGGCCATGGCCCACCGGGTGGTGCTCCACGCCTTCAATGAAGTTGAAGTCAATGTCGTAGATGGACTTGCCGTCTTCAAAGCGGTCAATCAGGTACAGCGGCGCGCCGCCAATGCCCTTGATGGCGGGCAGGCGCAGCTCCATCGGTCCGGTCGGAATTTCAATCGGCTGCGCGCCCAGCGCCAGGGCGCGGCTGTAGGCCAGGTGTGCATCCTTGACGCGAAACGCCATGCCGCAGGCGCTCGGGCCGTGCTCGGCGGCAAAGTAGCCCGCGATGCTTTTGGGTTCGCGGTTGACGATGAAGTTGATCTCGCCCTGGCGGTACAGCGCGACATCCTTCGAACGGTGTTGCGCCACTTTGGCGAAGCCCATCATCTCGAACAGCGGTTCGAGCACGTTGGGCGTGGGGGAGGCGAATTCGACAAACTCGAAGCCCATGAGTCCCATGGGGTTGTCAAACAGATCGGACATGATTGGTTCCTGGTGATGAAGGGGCTAGATCAGCTGCTGCAGGGCGATCTCGAAGGCAGTGCTGGCGATGCGGGTTGGCGCCGCGCTGCGAGCGTGGCAGCGTTCGAGCGCCGCGGCGATGGTGGCCGAGACATCACCAAAAATCGCCTCGTCGGAGATCTCCACATTGCCTTGCATCAGAAAGGCAAAGGCGCGCGCCATGCCGCAGTTGGCGATGAAGTCGGGGATCACCGCCAGCTTGGCGTCCGCGTATTCGTAGGTCGGGCCGTAGAATATCTCGCGGTCGGCGAAAGGCACGTTGGCGCCGCTGGAAACGACTTCGAGTCCACCTTTGATCAGTTGATCGACCTGCTCGCGCGTCACCAGGCGCGAGCCGGCGCAGGGCAGGAAGACCTCGGCGCCTGCGCTCCACACCTTGGCATTGATGTCCTCGAACGGGATCACGTTCGCGGCGGCAAGCTGGTTGCCCCTCTTGTCGAGGAACAGGCTGCGGATATGCTCGAAGCTGAAGCCCTCGGGATCGAGTAGGCCACCATTGCGGTCGATGATGCCGACCACGCGCGCGCCGGCTTGCGCCAGGTAGTACGCAGCGGCGGAACCGACATTGCCCCAGCCTTGCACGATCACCCGCTTGCCGGCGACCTTGCCGCCGTAGATGCGGTAGTAGTGAAGCACCGATTCGGCCACGCCCCAGCCGGTGATCAGATCGGCGACCACGTACTTGCGGCCGTATTCGGGTGTGTAGCGCGGGTCTTCGACGACCTTTGCGACCCCCATCCGCAGCTGGCCCACCTTCTGGATGCGCTCGCTCTCGCTGGGCTGGAAGTGTCCGTTGACGACACCCTCTTGCGGGTGCCACAGGCCATAGCTCTCGGTGATCGGAACGACCTCGTTCACCTCATCCACGTTCATGTCGCCCCCCGTGCCGTAGTAGGTCTTCAGCAGCGGCGTCACCGCCTTGTACCAGCGGCGCAGCACGCCAAGCTTGCGCGGGTCGGTGGGGTCGAAATCGATGCCCGACTTGGCACCGCCAATCGCCGGGCCGGAGACGGAGAACTTGACCTCCATGGTCTTGGCCAGCGACTCTACCTCGCGCCGATCGAGGCCCTTCCTCATGCGCGTGCCGCCGCCGGCGGCACCGCCGCGCAGCGAGTTGATGACGACCCAGCCTTTGGCGGGCGTCTCGGCGTCGTGCCATTCGAACACGATCTCGGGGGCCTTGGTTTCGAAACGGTTCAGCAATTCCTTCATCTCTGTCTTTCGTTATGAGTGTGGGGTGGGCAGCGGGCGCTCAGGCCAGAAGCAGTTTGTCGTCGTCGAGCTTTTCGCCGCGTGTCTTCTCGAACATGTGCAGCAGATCCTCGACGCTCATGCCCTTGCGCTCGGGGCCCGCGACGTCGAGGATCACGCGGCCCTCATGCAGCATCACGGTGCGTGTGCCGTAGTCCAGCGCCTGGCGCATGCTGTGCGTGACCATCATCGTGGTGAGCTTGGCGCCCTCGACGATCTTCGCGGTGAGTTCAAGCACGAAGGCAGCCGTCTTCGGGTCGAGCGCCGCGGTGTGCTCGTCGAGCAGCAGGATGCGCGACGGCTTCAGCGACGCCATCAGCAGGCTCACGGCCTGGCGCTGGCCGCCGGAGAGCAGGCCGATGCGGTCGGCCAGGCGATTCTCGAGGCCCAGCTTGAGGATGCTGAGCTTCTCGCGGAACTGCTCGCGCAGGTTTCGGTTCAGCGAGAACCCGAGGCCACGGCGCTCGCCGCGCTTCCATGCGAGAGCCATATTCTCTTCGATCGTCAGGCTTTCGCAGGTGCCGGCCAACGGGTCCTGGAACACGCGCGCGACGAGGTTGGAGCGTTGCCACGCCGCTTTCCTGGTGACGTCGCTGTCGTCGATCTGGATGCTGCCGCGGTCCACGATCAGGTCGCCGCTGACGGCGTTCAGGAAGGTCGACTTGCCGGCGCCGTTGGAGCCGATGACGGTGACGAACTGGCCCGTCGGAATGTCCAGATCGAGCCCGCGCAATACGCGGTTCTCGATCGGCGTGCCGGGGTTGAAAGTGATCTGGAGATTGCTGGCTCGCAACATTATTTGGCCTCCTTGGGCGCAG
Source organism: Thermoflexales bacterium (assembly GCA_039917915.1). Taxonomy (GTDB): domain Bacteria; phylum Chloroflexota; class Anaerolineae; order J036; family Brachytrichaceae; genus Brachythrix. Next base: position 3,420 of record JBDSIP010000104.1, on the reverse strand, counting down.
ATGCCGATTTGCCACGGCCGCCGGGCATCAGTCCGGCGAGCTTGCGTTTGTAGGTGGGAACGAGCAGCGCGACCCCGACCAGCACGGCGGTGACCAGATTCAGGTCCTGCGCCTTCAGGCCGATGAAGTCGGTGTTCAGTGCGGTGGCGATGAAGAAGCGATACAGCACTGCACCGAGGATGCAGGCCAGCGTGGTGACGGCCATGCTGCGCGCGGGCAGCAGCGTCTCGCCGATGATCACGGCGGCCAGGCCGATCACGATCGTGCCGATGCCCATCGAGATGTCGGCCCCGCCTTGGGTTTGCACGAACAGCGCCCCGGCGAACGCGACGAGCGCGTTGGACAGCGCCAGGCCCCACAGCGTCAGGCGATCGGTCGATATCCCCTGCGCCCGGGCCATGCGCGGGTTGCTGCCGGTGGCGCGCATCGCCAGGCCGGCTTCGGAGGCAAAGAACAGGTCGACCAGGATCTTGGCAACCGCGACGATGACCAGCAGGACCAGCGGCTTGAGCCAGTAGTCCGGCACGTCACCGAAGGCGACCAGGCTGAACACCGTGGGATCGTCGATCAGCGCGACGTTGGGCTTGCCCATCACGCGCAGGTTGACCGAGTACAGCGCGATCATCACCAGGATGCTGGCGAGCAACTGCATGATCCGCAGATGCACGTTGAGCCACGCGGTGAGGTAGCCGGCCAGGGCGCCGGCCACGATCGCAGCCGCTGTCGCGGCAAACGGGTTCCAGCCCGCGACGATCAGCGCCGCGGCGACCGCGCCGCCGAGCGGGAAGCTGCCGTCGACCGTGAGGTCGGGGAAGTTGAGGATGCGAAACGAGAGAAAGACGCCCAGCGCGACGAGTCCGAAAATCAGACCGATCTCGATGGCGCCCAATGAGGCGATGAGCGACATGACGAAGTCCTTGAAGAGGGGGGATTGGGCAGGCAGTGGCAGCGTGGCAGCCGCGATCTACTTGACCACCACCTTGGCCGACTTGAGGAGTTCGTCCGAGAGCGTCGCGCCCTGCTTTTGCGCGGCGGCCGGGTTGACCTGCAGCTCGAACGCGGTGCTCACTTGCGAGGCGATCTTGCCGGGGGCTTCGCCCTTCAGGATGCGCACGACGATCTTGCCGGTCTGGCGCCCCAGGTCGTAGTAGTTCAGGCCGAGCGCGGCGGCGGCGCCGCGCTTGACCGCATCGGTGTCGGCGGCCACCACCGGCAGCTTGGCCTGTTGCGCGACCTTGACGATGCCCTCGAACGCGGACATCACGTTGTTGTCGGTCGGCGCGTAGATCACATCGACCTTGCCGACCAGGCTTTGCGCGGCACTGGGCACGTCGACCGTGCGGGCGGCAGCGCCTTCGACCAGGGTCAGGCCAGCGCCAGGCATGAGCTTCTTGAGCGCCTCGATGATGGCCACCGAGTTGGCTTCGCCCGGGCTGTAGATCACACCGACTCGCTTGGCATTGGGTGCGATCTTCTTGATCAGTTCGAGGTGCTTTTCCAGCGGCGACAGGTCGGACACGCCCGTGACGTTGGTCCCGGACGCGTCCCAGCTTTTCACCAGCTTGGCCGCCACCGGGTCGGTCACGGCGCTGAACACGACGGGAATGTCCTTGGTCGCAGCAACCACGGCCTGGGCCGACGGCGTGGCAATGGCGACGATGACGTCGGGCCGGTCGCCGACGTACTTGCGCGCGATCTGCGCTGCCGTGCCGTTGTTGCCCTGGGCGCTCTGGTACTCGAACTTGAGGTTCTTGCCCGGCTCGAAACCGGCGGCCTTCAGCTCGTCGCGCACGCCGTCGCGCACGGCGTCGAGCGCCGGATGCTCGACGATGGCCGTGACGGCCACCGTCTTGTCGGCGGCCAGGGCGGGGGTTATGGCGGCGCACAGCGCCAGCGTCAGTGCGGCAAAGGCGGGTCGAAAGAAAGAATGTTGCATGGGGTTGTCTCCTTGTGGGAATTCGTCTGGGGCCCCAGCGGCGCGTTGCCGTGGTCGGTGGGGTAGCTGGATTCCTATGGGTTGAGCGGTGCTCCAGTGGGAAGAATTCTAGTATTTCGGGCGCAAAATTGTGTTGCGTATGAGCCCCGGGCGAACCCTAGTTGATGAAATATAATTGCGTCATACGCAGTAAACTGGAGAGTAAGTTGCACCGACTTGATCTGGATCGAATCGACCTTAAAATTCTGCGATTTCTGCAGGAGCATGGACGCGCTTCCAACCTGGAGCTGGCCGAGGCGGCCAGCCTCTCGCCGGCCCAGTGCCTGCGGCGTCACCGCCGGCTGGAGGAGCTGGGCGTGATCGCGCGCTACGAGACGCGCCTGAATCCGGCCGAGCTGGGGTTTCAGGTGGTGGCCTTTATTCACGTCGCCATGGAAAAAGGCCATCTCCGGGGACTGCCGAAGTTCAGGGACCTGATTGCCAACATCCCGGAAGTGCTGGAGTGCTATTCGGTCACCGGCGATTTCGACTATGTGATCAAGATCATTGCACGCGACCTGAAGTCGCTGTCGGCCTTCCTGATGAACACCCTGATGCCCCTGCCCGGCGTCAGCAGCGTCCGCTCCAGCGTCTGCCTTGATGAGATCAAATGCAGCAGTTCACTGCCGCTGCCGGAATGAGCGGGCCCGGTAGTGCAGGGCACTATTGTTTTTGTAGCGTCTGGCGCCGTGATGCCTCGGCGCCGTGCTGTTTTGGCTGGGCATCCAGGGGTACTCGCAGGCGTGGATGCGGCTTCAACCTATTGCTATCTCCTGGCTGCGGCTCAGCAAAGGGACACCGACACTTGGGCCATTCATCTGCTGGATGCCTGCAAGCAGGGGTTCGACCCGGATCACACAGTCGCTGACGCGGGGCAAGGACTGCGTGCGGGCCAGAAAGTGGCTCTGCCAGACACGCCTTGCCATGGCGATGTCTTTCACATCGAGCAGCAGTGCGAGAGCCTGGCCAATGTGCTGGCTCGCCGGGCAAAGGGCGCAGTGTCGAGGCGCAAGGCGCTGGACCTGGAGATGGCCCAGTGACCACATAGCTACCAAAAGCGCCATCTATCCGATCAAAATGCGAAACTGCGCTATTGATAGACTCTAGGTTTTGCCCTTCTTGGCCTGGGCCAGAATCCGGTAGACGCTGGCCTCGCCAAGACCGAGCTTTCGGGCGATTGCGGCCTTGGTCAACCCCAACCCGGCCAAGCGCACGACCTCGGCACGCTGCTCAGGCGCAATCGGCTTACGCCCCTTGTACTTGCCCGCCGCCTTGGCGCGGGCGACACCCTCGCGCTGGCGCTCCAACATCATCTCCCGCTCGAACTGTGCGAAGCCGGAGAAGATGTTGAGGATGAGCCGACCCGTGGCGCTTTTGGTGTCGACGGTCTCTCCGCCGAGGTTGAGGACGCGGAGCCCGACCCCCTTCTGGTCAAGCTCCCGCAC
>JBDSIP010000103.1:0-10411 GCA_039917915.1 Thermoflexales bacterium | reverse complement strand
AGGCCATGGCGATGCGCCGGGCGATTGTGACCACGTCGTTGGGATGCGAGGGTTTTGATATCGAGAATGGCCGCGAGATGATCGTCGCCGACGGTCCCGAGGTCTTTGCGCGCGGCGTGCTCGAGTTACTGGCCGACCCGGTGCGCCGAGCCGCGTTGGGTGAGCGCGGTCATTCGTTTGTTCGGGCAAGTTACGACTGGACGGTGATCGTGCCTCGTCTTGAGGCGTTGTTGGCCAGCCGGCCGCGGACGTGACGCCGCCGCCGCTGTCACCTGACAGGTCGGCCCGCCGCCGCCACCTGTCAGGTCAGCCCGCCGCCGCTGTCACCTGTCAGGTCGGCCCGCCGCCGCCGCCACCTGTCAGGTCGGCCTCATCCAGCCGATTCCGCCAGGAAAACTCCCTCACTTGACATCTCAAGTCCATCGACTAGAATCGCTGAAATCTAAAATACTTCCGATTGTTTACTAAATTGTGATTCAACAGACCGCCCCGGCGGGCATTCTCCCGATCAACCACGGCAACATCCGCGACGATGTTTACGCCGTGCTTCGCCGCGGGATCCTGCGCCACGACTACCCGCCCGGCCATCGTTTCGACCTTAACGATCTTTCGACCCAGCTCGGGATCAGCCGCACGCCGGTGAAGGAGGCGTTGCATCGCCTCGAGAGCGAGGGGCTGGTGGATATCCTGCCCCGGCGCGGCACCTTTGTGACCATACTGGATGCTAATGACATTGCCGACGGGTATGGCGTGCGTTTGGCCCTGGAACGATACGCCGCCGACGCCGTCGTTGACCAGGTCACCGACTCCGATATCAGGCGGCTGAACGAGGTCCGCCGCCGGATGAGGGCGCTGTTGGATGCGACCGACTTCGCGAGAGTGGTTGAGCAGTACATCCTGCTCGACCAGGACTTCCACGTCGAGATTATCAGTCTGGCCCACAACAGGCGCCTGGTTGAGATCTATCGCACGATCGGCGGGCCGCTGCACATGGCCCGCATCTTCAGCCGCTATTCTGCGGCTGACTACCGTAATTACACCGAAGTGGAACACGACGCCATCATGCAAGGGATACTCCAGCGGGATGTTGTCGCGCTCTGCGCCGCCATGACCGCCCACATCGTGCGGGCCCAGGCGCGAATTTCAAGCAGCCTCGTCGTTGGCGAAACCCGGAGGGATTCATGAAGCGAGTTGTTGCCAAGGCTGGCCGGGCGATCATCATCGATGTGCCCGAGCCCGAATTGCGCCCAGGCGAGGTCCTGGTCGCCACTGCCTTCTCCGCCATCAGCAGCGGCACGGAAATGCACATCGTCCACAGCACCGCCAACCCCGAGACGCTCGGCGACGACACGTATCCGCGCAAACCGAGCCTGCAATACCCGGCCCCGCCGCAACTGCGCTCGCGTGGTATTCGGTGGACCGGCCCTGAACCGCGGGGGCAGATTCCGGAGACAGCCTCGGTGGGTTACAGCCTGTCCGGACGGGTGCTGGCGGTCTCGCCAGAAGTCACCGACCTGAAGCCCGGCGACCGGGTGGCCTGCTCGGGCAACCAGTGCGCTATTCACGCCGAGCGCGTGGCGGTGCCCCGCAATCTCGTGGCCAAGGTGCCCGAGGGAGTCGCCCTTGACCAGGCCGCGTTTGTCACTCTGGGCTGCATCGCCATGGTGGGGTTGCGTCGAACGGGCTGCCAGTTTGGTGAAACGGTGGTCGCCTTTGGCCTGGGCTTGCTCGGCCAACTGACCGTGCAGATTGCACGGGCGGCGGGGATGCAGGTGCTCGGCCTAGACATTGATGAGCGGCGGGTGGCAGAGGCGCTGGCCAATGGAGCTAATCGGGCCCTGAATCCGAACAAGGAGAATGCGATTGAAGCGGTTCTCGCCATGACCGACGGGTTCGGCGCTGACGGGGTGGTGCTGTGCGTGGTCACACCTTCAAGCGAGCCGATCAACCTGGCCTTCGATCTGTGCCGGCATAAGGGCACCGTCGTCGGCGTGGGCGCGTTTGGGATGGACATCAACCGCGGCCGGATGTACTCGCGCGAAGTCACCTTCCAGCCTTCGATCGCCTATGGCCAGGGCCGCTACGACACGGTCTACGAAGAGGGCAATGTCGACTATCCGATCGGCTATGCCCGCTGGACCGAGAATCGCAACCAGGGGGCTTTCCTGCGCCTGCTGGCCGAGGGCAAGGTCAGCGTGGCGTCGCTTGGGTCGGTTCGAATGCCAATGACCGATGCCCCGCGCGCGTACGAGATGCTTGACGCCCCGGGCCGCCCGCCCACGGTCGTGTTCACCTATGGTGAGGCAGGATGAATAGCGCGCTCCGAATTGGTGTGATTGGGTGCGGGCTGCGCGCGCAAGTCTATTGCGACGGCGCTGATCGCGTGCCGGCCGTGCAGTTGCGGGCTTATGCCGATGTCAATCAGGCTTCGGCGGATCGATTCCTGGCCAAGTATGGCGGCGGCTACGCGACAAACGATCCGGAACGCGTGGTGGCTGACCCGGACATTGACGCCGTCTTTATCTGCACCTGGCACGACACCCACACGGCCCTGGCTGTGTCCGCCGCCGCTCATGGCAAGCACATCCTGATTGAGAAGCCGATGGCGTTGACGATCGGGGAGTGCTGGACGATTGAAGAGGCGACGCGCCGGGCGGGCGTAACCGTAACGGTCGGCCTCAAGATGCGCTTCATGCCGATGGTGCGCCGGGCCAAACAGATCGTCGGCCAGCCCCTGATGATGCTTGCCCAGATGATGAACGAGCGCATCCCCGACGAGGCCTGGTCGCTCCAGCCCGGGGTGGGCGGCGGCAGCGTGCTCGGGGCCGGGTGCCATCTGGCCGACTTGCTGTGCTATCTGGCCGGATCCGATCCGGTAGAAGTGTATGGGGTGGGCGGGGCCATCACCCACCCAAACCCGGAGATCGTCGATTGCGCAATCGCGACGGTGAAGTTCGCCAATGGCGCAATCGCGAGCCTGATCCAGGGCGATCCGGGCCGCAACCCATACGCCTCGACCTTTTTCTGCGAGGTCTTTGGCAAGGACAAGGGCGTGTGCTTGCACGATCGCTTTCACCAGGCAACCCTGTGGGGGGGAGATCTGACCCGGCTGGGACCGGAGGATCTCACGCCGGAGGAGCGCGCGGACATCGAGGGGGACGTCGCGCTCCTCCGTCATTTTGCCGACAACGCCTTGCGCGGGAGGCCGGGCGAGTGCCGGGCGCGCGAGGGACGCATCGCAACGACCATGATGGTCAAACTGATTGAGTCCATTCGGACCGGGCAGGCGCAAAAGATTGAAGCTGACTGGCGCGGAACATACGCGTAACGGGCTACAAACAGCGTCAGGAGGAACTATCGACCAATACAAATCCAATCACCAGGACGACGCGCGGCGGCAACGCCGGCGCCAGATCCGGCGAGTAACTGGACGATTCCGGGCAAGTGATTCGCGCCCAATACAACAGGAGAAGAACACATGTCGAACCCAATGAAGTCGCCCCTTTCGCGGCGGCGCTTTTTGAAGCTGGCGGGCACCGGTTCCGCTCTGGCCGCGGTGAGCGCGGCGTGCGCGCCGGCTGCTGCGCCTGCCCCGACCGCGGCTCCGGTCAAGCCGGCCGCGACCTCGGCGCCGGCCGTGATTGCCAAGCCCTTTGCGGGCAAGGAACTGACGGTCTTTGCCGGCAACCACCATGACACCAACGTGCGTGATCTGTGGGTCCCACTGTTCCAGGAGAAGACCGGCGCAAAGGTGACCTATACCTCGATCGGCGGTGGTGATGCCGACGCCAAGTACGCCGTCTTTCTGGCCAGCCAGGACGGCTCCCAGGACGTGATGTATAGCTGGGAGACCTTTACGGCAAAGTATGGCCGCGGCCTGTTCGAGGACCTGAGCGGCTTCAAAAAGCCCCTGCTCGACACGCTGAACGCGGTTCCGGTCAAGGCCCTGACCTTCCTGGGCAAGCAGTACGGCATTCCGTTCGACTCGAACATGGCCATCTTCATGTGGAACACCGAGTTGTATCAGAAGGCCGGCCTGGACCCGAACAAGCCGCCGGAGAGCTGGACCGAGTTTGCCGAGCATAGCAAGAAGCTGACCAAGGACGGCAACTACGGCACGCTGTTCACCCTGGGTGACGGCAACTCGAGCTTCTTCACTTTCCTCTCGATCTTCAACTCGACCGGCGCGCTGCTGCTCAGCGAGGATCAGAAGAAGATCATGGTTGATACGCCTGAAGGCCTGAAGACCATGACGGCCTTCTATGACGGGGTGGTGAAGGACAAGTGGATCGACCCGGCCGGCCTGACGATCAACAGCTCGATCGAGCAGGGCAAGGTTTTCCGTGGCGGGAAGATTGGCCACTACTATGCCTTCCCCAACCACTACGGCCTGGCCATGGACGCGACCCAGTCGCAGATCGTGGGCAAGGTCAAGACCGGGATCATCCCCGGCCTGACGCTGCGGAGTGGTTCCGGCAACGGCTTCGAGGGCTACTCGTTGAATCGCTTCTCGAAGAACAAGGAGCTGGGCATGGCCTGGCTCGAGTTCATCGTGTCGCCCGAAGTGCAGAAACTGGTCGCCATGAAGTGGGGACGCGCGCCCGCGCTGGCCGCGACCTACAATGACGCCGAGGTTAAGGCAGCCGCGCCGCAGTTCGCCGCGGTGGCCGAGCAGGTCAAGTACCCGGCGCCGCGCTACGGGTCGCCGTTCTACTTCGATGTTGGCACGGCCTTCAACGATCACATGAACAAGCTGCTCAAGGGCGAAGGCACGCCCAAGCAGGCTTGCGAGCGGGTTCAGCTCGATGCGCAGAAGGCGATCGACGCCTACTGGGCAAAGGTCAAGTAGACCGGAACGGACGACGCGGTTCGCCAGGCGGCGAAACGCGGCTCCCTCGCTCGCTGGATAGCGCCCATCCGCCAGGTGGGCGCTATCCAGCGCCAAACACCGGGACTCCATGAACGACTCACGACCCAGGTCAACCCTCTGGCAGCGCTTCAACCGGATGGACGAAGGCCGGTTTGGGGCGCTGCTCATCACCCCGACCGTGCTGGTAATGCTGCTCGTCCTGGCGGTGCCGATCGGCTACGCCTTTGTCATGAGTCTGAACAGCATCGAGCTGACGATCGCGCCTGACTGGGACTTCGCCGGCCTGCAGAACTACGCCGATCTGCTCAAGGATCGCCAGGTTCTTGCGGCCGTGCCGCGCACCCTGTTTTTCGCCGCCCTGAACGTGGTATTGACCACAAGTGGGGCGACGATCATGGCCCTCGTCTTGAACGAGCCGTTCAAGGGCCGCAAGTGGGTGCGCGTCTTTATCCTGCTGCCATGGGCGGTTGCGCCCGTCGTTAGCGGGGTGATGTGGCGCTACATGTTTCATCAGAGCTACGGCCTGATCAATGCCCTGCTGCGCGGACTGGGCGTGATTGACAAGTACGTGGTGTGGTTTGACGACCCGACCGTTGCGCTGAGCATCGCCAGCATCGCCACGGCCTGGAAGGCGCTGCCCTTCGCATCGCTGATCCTGCTGGCTGCCATGCAGAGCATCCCGGAGTCGCTCTATCGGGCGTCAAAGATGGATGGGGCGAATGCCTTTCAGCGCTTTTGGTTCGTGACATTTGCCCATATCCGGCCCACCGTCATATTCGTCATCGTCTTGCAGATCATTGCCTCGCTTCAGGCGTTTGACGTAATCTTTACCCTCACCCGCGGCGGACCCGGCCAGGGCACTGTGGTGCTCAACTACCTGACCTTTGTCAACGCCTTCGAGCGGCTTAGCCTGGGCTCGGCGACCTCGCTGGCATTGCTGCTGGCGCTATTGATCGTCGTGCTGAGCGGCCTGTCGCTCAGCCTGACCATTTCGCGGAAACCGAAGGCCTGAGGCCCTACCATGCGTCACTTCCTGCATACCTGGCTGCGCCCAAGCTTGCTTTACGCGCTGGTGGCTCTTTTCGTGGTCTGGACCATGGCCCCGGTGGTGTGGATCGGCACGATGAGCGTGCAGCCCGAGATCAACTACGTGTCCGTTCCGCCGCACCTGAGCATCAGCGATTTCAGCCTGCGCTGGTACAACGAGATGTTGTCGGAACCGGATGTCGCAGCCGCTCTGCGCAACAGCGTGATCACCGCGACCGTGACGATGGTGGTTTGCCTGGTGTTCGGCTCGCTGGCCGCCTATACCCTGGCCCGGCTGAACATGCCGCGCAAGAATCTGCTCCTGGGGATCAGCGTGTTCTCGCGGATGATCCCCTCGATGGTACTCATCATCCCGATGTTCCTGTTGATGCGGGCGGCCAGCCTGCTGGATTCGTATGCGTCGCTGGTCATCGTCTACACCGCGTTTCTGCTGCCGTATGTCATCTGGATGCTCAAGAACTTCTTCGAGCAGGTTCCGGTCGCGCTTGAATCAGCGGCCCGGATGGATGGCTGCACCCGCCTGGGCGCTCTATTTCGGGTGATGATCCCGGCAGCCGGCCCCGGTGTCGTTGCGACGGCGGTGTTTGCCTTTATCGGGGCGTGGAACGAGTTCCTGTTCGGGCTGATCCTCACCACCCGGCAAGTGGTCCCGATCACGGTCAAGATCTCGGCCCTGGTGAGCAGCACGTTCCATTCCGACACCTCGCTTGTCGCCGCGACTGGCATGCTGGCCATCATCCCCGTGGTCGTGCTGGTGATCGTCCTTAATCGTTATATCGTCCGGGGTCTCGTCGAAGGAGTGAAGATGTAATCATGAGTCGAGTTGAACTTCGCGGTCTCGCCAAATCCTTCGGCCCGGTCCAGGCTGTCAAGGACGTCACGCTTGAGATTCCGGACCATGCGTTTGTGACCCTGCTCGGCCCGTCCGGCTGCGGCAAGACCACCACCCTGAATATGCTCGCCGGGCTGGAGAAGGTCACCCGCGGCGAGATCCTGGTGGACGGCCAGACCATCACGGGCTGGGCGCCCCATGAGCGCGGGATGGCGATGGTGTTTCAGAACTACGCCCTGTATCCGCACATGGATGTCTTTGGCAATATCGCCTTCGCCCTCAAGCTTCAGAAGGTGCCCAAAGCCGAGATCGACAAACGGGTCAGGCGGGTTGCGGCAGCGCTCGAGGTTGAGAAGCTCCTGCAGCGTCGCATCTCGCAACTCTCGGGTGGACAGCAGCAGCGGGTGGCGCTCGCCCGGGCGATGGTGAAGGAGCCCAAGGTTTTCCTGTTTGATGAACCGCTCTCGAATTTGGACGCCGCCTTGCGCACCCGCATGCGTGTCGAGATCAAGCGCCTGCACCAGCAGTTGCGGGCAACGTCAGTCTTCGTCACACATGACCAGGAAGAGGCGATGATCCTGTCGGACTACATCGCCGTCATGCGGGATGGAGAGGTGGTTCAGTATGGCCGCGCCGACGAGGTCTATCGCAAGCCGAATCACATCTACGTCGGCACCTTTATCGGCAAACCGCGGATGAGCATCCTGGAGGGCCGGCTGAACGTGGACGGTCAGACCGGGGGTATGGATTTCACCGCCGATGGCGTGCGGATCGCCTGGGCAGGCGTGCCTGGAAGGCCGGCTCGGGCCATGGAGATTGATGTCAGCCTGGGCATCCGGGCCGAGGACGTCAGGATTCTCCCGGCAGGCGCTGATGGTGATGGCACGCTGACCGGCGAAGTCAATCTGCTCGAGCCGCTGGGCTCCGACACGTTTGTCGAGCTGGCCAATGGCAAGGTCAGCATCACCGCCCGGACCGAGCCCGATCGCGAAATCATGCTGGGCGACAAAGTCCTCGTCCAGTTGGCGCGGCCCAAGCTGCATATCTTTGACGCGAAGACCGGCGCGCGGATTGAACCGTAACGGCCGCCACAGACGCGCATGAAGATCACCCGCATCACCACCCATCACCTGCAGCATCCGCTCCCGCGCGGGACAGGGCCGTCGACCTACTACTATCATTCGCGCAACACGCTGATCATCCGGATCGAGACTGACGCTGGTCTGGTCGGATGGGGCGAGACGGCCGCGTTTGGCGGGCTGCGCAGCTTGATCGAAGAGGTCTATGCGCCGGTATTGATCGGGCGCGACCCAATCGAGCATCGCGCGCTGTGGCGGGCGCTTTGGGGGCCGAACTTCGGGAATGGCCTGGCCCTGGGCGGGGTGGATATTGCCCTGGAGGATCTGCGCGGCAAGGCCCTTGGCCTGCCGGTGGCGGAGCTGTATGGCGGCCGCTTGCGTAAACGGGTAATGGCCTACGCTTCAGCCATGAACTACATCGAGGGCGAAGACCCGGCCGTGCAATACCCTCGCGAAGCCGAGATGTATGTCGCCCAGGGCTTCAAGGCTCTGAAAATGCGCCTGGGCGGGCAACCCATGCGCCAGGACGTGGCCGCCGCCGCCGCGGTGCGCAAGGCGGTTGGGCCTGACATCAAGCTCATGGCCGACGGAAATGGGGCGTATACGTTGTCCAGCGCCATCCAGATGGGCCGCGCGCTAGAGCAGCTTGGCTTCTACTGGTTTGAAGAGCCGCTGCCCCAGAGCGTGCCTGAATACGCCGCATACGAGACTCTGGCCCAGACCCTCGACATCGCCATCGCCGCCTGCGAGGGCCTGACCTCGCGCGGACAGTTCAGAGAGGCCATCACCCGCCGGGCGATGGACATCGTCCAGCCCGATGTGAGCCTGGCCGGCGGAATTGGCGAGTGCCTGTTTGTGGCCGAGATGGCCCGGCTGTGGGGGATCCCCTGCATGCCGCATTGCTGGGCGGGCGGGCCAGTCATCGCGGCGACGACCCATCTGCTCTCGCTGCTGCCGGACGCGTCATGGGCGCGGACCACCGAGCCGCCCATGCTCGAATTTGACATGGTCGAAAACCCATTCCGCGAGAATCTGCTGGCCCAGCCGCTCGAAGTCAAGGATGGGTTCATTACGGTTCCGACAGGGCCAGGGCTGGGGATCGATATTGACGAAGACAAACTCCGGTTCTACGAGAAGCGCGCTTGATCGCGCCGCAGGCCTGACATGACCACTCCCTCGCGCCGCGGTCTCGTCAGCGACGACTTGTTCGGGGTGCGCTGGTTGGATGAACCGCGCTTGACCCCAGAGGGTGGACGGCTGGCCTACTCGATGACGGGTCTCGACCGGGAACGCGACGCGATGCTGAGCTGGGTGCGGGTGGGCGTGGGTGAGTCCGCGCCCGAGCAGGAGGGCCGCTCGCCATGCTGGTCGCCCGATGGCGCGACCCTGGCGTTTGTCTCGGGCGATCAACGTCGGCTCCGGCTATGGCTGGGCGGCGACGACATTCCACGCGATCTTCCGCCCCAGCCCGATCCGATCGCCCATCCGCGCTGGTCGCCTGATGGCGGGCGGCTCGCCTTCATTTCCGGGGGCAGGCTGTGGTTGTCCGTCCTGACAGAAGGGGCCGCTCGTCCGCTCACCGATGGCGCTTTTCCGGTTGAACTGCCGGTCTGGCTGGACGCCGACACGCTTGCCTGCGTCTCAGTCGCGCCCGATGGGGTGAGCGCCCGGGTGTGGCGGGTGTCCGCCGGCGCGCCGCCGGTTGTGGATTGTGTTCTTGCGTTTGGCGGTCCGATCCGGGCCCTGGCGGCGGCTCCGGATGGGCGGACGCTGGCCTTCATCGGCCACGACCGCGGCGCGGCGCAGGGGGTGAACTTCGGGCTGTGGTTGTTGCCGCTCGATACCGGGGAGGCGGCCCGCAACCTGACGGCCGGCTTCGATCGCAGCGTCGGGCTGGCGGTGCGGTCGGATGACGCGCGGGGGATGGCCCCGCCCGACCTGGCCTGGATCGACCGGCGCGGTATCTCACGGATCTACTTCATCTTCTGCGAGGGCGGGTCGAGCCACATCGCGTGGGCGGGACTCGATGGCCGGGTGCGGGTCGTCGTCGACGGCGAGCGGGCCTGCCTGTCGTTCAGCGTCACGGCGGAAGCGCTCACCTTTATCGTCTCCCACGCCTATCAGCCGGGCGAGGCGCATGTGGCCGATCTCGATGGCAAACGCGAATGGCGCGCGACCGAGGTGAACGGCGACTGGGTGCGCCAGTTTGACTTCCGCGCGCACCGGCCTTTGCCTGTTCTGGCCGATGACGGTCGCACGATCGAGGCCTGGCTGCTCGAACCCGCCGAAGCGTCGCTGGACCAGAAGTTTCCGCTGATTCTGCAGATCCACGGCGGCCCGCATTACGCGATCGGCAATCGTTTCTATTTCGAGTTTCAGCGTCTCGCCGCGCAGGGATACGGGGTGCTGTTCGCCAATCCGCGCGGGAGCCAGGGCTATGGCGAGGAGCACGCCACCGTGATTCGCGGCGCGTGGGGGGGCCGGGACTACCTCGACATCATGCAGACGGTGGAGACCGCCCTGCGCGATCCGCGGGTGGATGCCGGGCGTTTGACTGTCACCGGAGTGAGCTATGGCGCGTAT
>JBDSIP010000102.1:0-7310 GCA_039917915.1 Thermoflexales bacterium | reverse complement strand
GCTCCAGCTTCTGCATGAGTTCGGCCCACTCGGGGCCTTCGAGAATGCCAGTGAGAACCTGGCGATCATTGGCCTCGGCCGAGGTGATGATCTGGGGGCCCTGGCCGTACACGGTGTACCAAGCCTCAACCGGGCGGATGCCCAGCCGCAGCACACCTGGCACAAATTCCTGGGTGACGAATTCGAAGTAGGCAGTCTCTTCATCCGCCTTGATATTCCAGCTCAGAACAAGCTTTACCATTGCGCCTCCCAAGGTGTCGTTTCGCGACACCCCATTACTTGCACCCGGCCTGCAGCTTCTGCACTTCGCCGCGGAAACGCGCATCCGGAACGTTGAACGCGAGGACGGCGGCCAGGGTCCTGCCACCGCCGGCCGTATCGCCGGTGCCGCACTGGGCCTGGGCGAGCGCCCACAGCGCGAACGGGTCCTGTTGCGCGCCGCGCAGGTCGACGCCCTTCTTCGCGTTGTCAAGGGCGTTTTTGAAGTCGGCCCGAAAGAGGTAGACCGTGGCCAGGCCGGTATAGGCGGCCGAGAAATTCGGATCGGACTTGATCGCCGCTTCGAACTCTTTCGCGGCCTTATCGGTCGTCTCACCGGCGGTGCCCGGCGAGCGCTGCAGAAAGATCGTGCCCAGCACATAGTGCGAGGTCGCGTCGGTCGGGTTGATCGCGAGCGCCTGTTCGATCCGTTTCTGGGCATCGTCGAGCTGACCGTTCTGGTAGTAGACGGTGGCCAGGTTGGTCAGGGCCTCATCCTTGCGCGGGTCGAGCTCGATTGCGCGCTGATAGGCGGTCACAGCGTTTTGAAAGAGGGTTGCCCGAGTGCCGGCATCGGCGGTGACGCCGCCCAGTTGGTTGAATGCGTTGCCGGCCAGGTAGTGCACGTCGGCGTTGCGGTTATCAAGCTTGATCCCTTCCTGGGCCTCGGACAGCGCCTGTTGGAAGTTGCCGGTCCGATAGGCCGAGCGGGCGGCCTCGATCCGGGCCTGGACCTGCGGGCTGGCAGTGCTGGCGGGGCCGGCGGCGGACGCGGTGGCGGACGGGCGGGACTGCCCGGTCGGGGTGAGGGGCGGCGCGCCATCATCGCAGGCGCTGAGCAGCAACGCGCCGCACAACGCAGCAACCAGAACACCAGCGGACTTTCTCATCGCTTCACCTCAAGCAACACGACCTGGGTATCCTCCGGCAGCCCACTCCGGGTAATCTTGAGCGACTCGACCGATTTGGCCTCGCTCAGCCCCATTTCCTTGAGGAACTTCTGGGCGCCATCCAGCGCGGCACCGCTGTCGCCGGACTTGAAATTGATCGGCACGACCATGCTGGGCTCGATAAGGCTGATGACCTCGGAGGCCTGGGCGGCATTGAGGCCGCTCCCGCCGCCGATGGGGATGAGCAGGACGTGGACGGTTTCGAGCGCGTCGATCTGAGCCTGGGTGGGCACGAAGTTGAGCCCGCCCATGTGGGCGACGCTCAGGCCATCGAAGTTGAACACATAGACCGTGCTCTTCTGGGCCGCCTCGCCCTGGCCCTTCTTGTCGGGGCGCATCCCCACCCCGGTGATGAAGACGCCACCCATTTCGTATTCGCCGGGGCCGCGCACGGTCCGCACATCGCCGCGCTGCGCGCCAACGACGGCGGAGAAGTTGTTGTGCTCGGGCGTATCACGGCTGATTGTGATGACGTCGGCTTTGAGTTTGGGCGCGTCGTCGCCAGAGTAGGGATCCGCGACGACAGCGAGGGTTCCGCGCTCGGTCATGCGCACGCAGAACTGCCCGTGCCAGGTGATTTCCATGACGCGAATTGTAGCCCAACCCAGCCCGATTTAGAACACTTGTTCGCGATGCGCGCCATTCAGGATCATTTCGGAACGCGATATCCCCCGCACATGCGGCGATGCCTCCGCGTGGCCGCTTCTTGAGCGCCGACCGTGCCTGCCCGCCCGGTCTGTCGCGTTACGCCAGCGCGGCGGGCATGCTTGTATTGCTCAAATTCGACACGCGCTGGCCATCCCGATACACAAACAGCGCAGTCAGCTCGCGCTGGACGCGGGCGCGTCAGTGGTGATCCTCTTCGTGCTGCTCTTCCGGATGGTCCTCGTGATGCTCCTGTTGTGGAGGCTCGGGCGTCACGCGCGGCTGGACCGGAGCCGGCTGGGGAGTCGGTTGCGCGGCCCGCGCGGGTTGCGCCACTGGCGCCGCTGGCGGGGGAGCAGCCTGGGGAGCCGCGGGCGCGGGCGCGGCCCGAGGCGCCGCTTCGCGGGCGGTAACGGTCACATCAGGCGCGGGCAAATCGGCCTCAGCCTCAATCGAACGATAGGGGACGAGAATCTCGGCATCGGACGGTTCCGAGCGATAGACAATCAAATCGACGAGGGTGTCGCTCGCGCGAGGCGCCGGCTGGCGCGTCGGAAGCGCCACCGTGGCAGGCTGGGCTTTCGCCGGGACAGACTGGGCTTTGGCAGCCTCGGCGTTTAGCTGGGCCATCGTGGTGGCTCGCTCGGACGCCATAGCGTAGGTCCCTGCGAGCATGAGCGCCACGGCGGCGCCGGAAGCGATCAGAATAGTTGCGCGGTTCATGTATTTATGAGCCCTCCAGGCGGTAGATGGGAAATACACAGGCGCGCGGAGTTGAAGAATCACAAGACGGCGATGAGAAAACTCTCATTGGGCTCCGCCCTCCAGGCGGCCGGCGCGCTCATCCACGAAATGTCGCGCTACGACACAATCGCCGGCGGCCGTTACCTCATCAAGCGCGGGAGATAGGCCGGCAGGCCGGCGGGCGCGACGATCAGACTGGAGTCCACCACGACCCTGTCAGTGCCATCGGTGTAAATGTTCGTCCAGCGATCCGTGGCGCTCGAACCGGTCGGATCAAGATGGGTTATTCCAAGCGGATCGGAGGCGGGCGCCTGCGACTCAACCTGTATAGGGCCGATGTTGAGCCGGGATTATCCCGCGCTAATACTCATACGCCCGGATGACCAACCGCCAATCTCGGAAGAATCGCGTGGGCAAGCCGATAATGGAGCGTCGCCGAAGAAGGCAAAGGAGGCAATTGCCATGTTCAATCTCAGCGTGCCGTGGTGGGAGTTGCTCCTCCGCGCGGTCACCGTATATGTCTTTCTGATCGTGCTGCTGCGGGTCACCGGCAAACGCCAGGTCGGCCAGCTCGCCCCAATCGATCTGGTCCTGTTGCTGGTGCTGTCCAATTCGGTTCAGAACGCGATGAACGGCGGAGACAACTCCCTGGTTGGAGGGTTGCTTTCTGCCGGTGTGCTCGTCGGGCTCAACTATGGACTGAGCGCGCTGACGTATCGCAGTCGGCGCCTCGAGAGCTGGATCGAGGGACAGCCCGAGATCATCATCCACAACGGAAAGGTGTTGCAAGACGCGATGACCAGGACAAAGCTCACCCATCGCGAGTTGAACGCCGCGATTCGCGAGGCGGGCTGCGCCACCATCGACGATGTCAAACTGGCAGTGCTGGAGGCCACGGGCGAAATCAGCGTGATCTCGCGCGCGCCGAAGACGGCCACTGACGCGGCCTGAAGCGCGATTGCCGATTTTTCGAAAAATGCTATCCTAGTTCGCAATCTTAGTCTCGTGGAGGAAAGCGAACATGAAATCGAAACTGATCATCGCTCTGGTGGCCGCCCTCGGGCTGGCTTCACCCGCGCAGGCCGCGTCCGGCAGCCTGCAATTCTCGCTCGACGCGCGCCAGGCCGCTTTTTCGGCCAAGGAGCGGGTGGTCGTTCAATTGACGGTGTCCAACCCGGGCAAAGACGCCGGTTCGCTGGCCGCGTGGCAGGCTCCCGAGCTCGATCTCGATGACGCCCTGTTCGCCGTCACTCGCGATGGCAAGCCCGTCGACTACGTCGGGCCGGTCGTCAAGCGCAGCGCAGCCGAGAAGGCCGATATCCTGCGACTGGACGGCGGGGCGAAAATCGTGCGCCAGATCGACCTGACCGACGCCTATGATTTCAGCCAGAGCGGCGAGTATGCGGTCGCGTATGCCATCCAGGGCGCGGGCAAGGGTGAGACCTTCACCTCCAACAGCATCAGCCTGCGCGTCGACGGTCGCGCCCGCAGCGACAAGCCGGTCGAGCGGACGGCCAGCCTTGTGCCGCAGATCAACAGCAGTGTCGCCTTCAGCGGGCGCTGCACAGCCACCCAGCAGAGCACGATTCTCAGCGCGGTCGCGACTGCATCAACCTACGCCAACGACGCCAACTCTTATCTCGCCGGCGCGCCCAGCGCGACGCAGCGCTACACGACCTGGTTTGGGGCGTTCTCGACGACGGGCTGGAACACCGCCCAGACCAACTTCGCGGCGATCAAGACCGCCTTCGACACGAAGCCAATCACCATCGACTGCGGCTGCAAGAAGAACTACTACGCGTATGTCTATCCCAGCAAGCCGTATGTCATCTACGTGTGCAGGGCCTTCTGGAGCGCGCCGATGTCGGGCACCGACTCGAAGGGCGGCACGCTCATCCACGAGATGTCGCACTTCGACGTCGTCGCCTCGACCGACGACTGGGCGTACGGTCAGGCCGCGGCCAAGAGCCTGGCAATCAGCGACCCGACAAAGGCGCTCGCTAACGCCGACAGCCACGAGTACTTCGCCGAGAACACGCCGGGCCTACCATAACGATACTTTGTGACCTGACAGGTGGCACGGGCCACGGTGGCACCTGTCAGGTCAGGGCATCTCTGAAGAGACCTGTCAGGTCCCGGTCGCGCCCGCCGCGCGCAGGCGCGTAATATCGGCTGCGGCATAGCCCAGCTCGCGCAATACTTCGTCGGTGTGCTCGCCCAGGCGTGGCGGTGGGCGGCGGATCGTGGCCGGGGTCTCGGACAATTTCGCCACAGGACCCAGCACCGGCAATTCGCCCGCCCGCGGATCCGGCACCATTTGGACCATCCCCCGCGCGCGGGCCTGGGGATGGGCGAGCGCGGTCCGCACGTCCTGGATCGCCCCGGCCGGTATGCCCGCCCCCGCACACAACGCATCCCACTCCGCCGTCGTCCGGCGCAGGAGATAGGCCTGCAGGCGCGGGATTAGTTCGGTCCGGTGGACAACCCGGCCCGGATTCGTCTGAAACCGCGGGTCCTCCCACAACTCGGGGCAGCCGGCGAGATCGCACAACTTGCGATACTGTCCGTCCGATCCGACCGCCAGGGCGATCTGGCCGTCGGCGGTGTCGAAGGTCTGATACGGCACGATGCTGGCGTGGGCGTTGCCATAGCGGCGCGGAGCGGCCCCGGCCAGGGCATTTTGTCCAACGTTGGCCAGCCAGGCCAATTGGGCGTCAAACAAGGCCACATCGATGTATTGCCCGCGCCCGGTTGTGTCGCGATGGCGAAGGGCGGCCAGGATCGCGTTGGCGGCGAACATTCCGGCCATGATGTCGGCGATGGCGACCCCGGCCTTGCTGGGCGGGCCGTCCTCCGGCCCGGTGATCGACATCAGCCCGCCCTGGGCCTGCACGACGAAATCGTAGCCGGGCCGGTCGCGCCACGGGCCGGTCTGGCCATAACCCGTCACGGCGCAATAGATCAGCCGGGGGTTGACCGCCGACAATGCGGCGTAGCCCAGACCCATCTCGTCCAGCGTCCCAGGCAGGAAATTCTCCAGCACGATATCGGACTTTCCCGCCAGGCGGCGGGCGACCTCGCAGCCTTCTTCAGACTTGAGATTGAGCGTAATGCTGCGCTTGTTACGATTGACGGCGACGAAGTAGGCGCTCTGATCGGCCATCCAGGGCGGCCCCCACTGGCGGGTGCCATCCCCCGTCCCGGGCTGCTCGATCTTGATCACATCGGCCCCATAGTCGGCGAGGAGCTGGCTGCAGTACGGTGCGGCCAGCACCCGCGACAGGTCGAGCACCCGGATGCCTGAAAGCGCGGCTGGGGGCGTAGAAGAGTCGTGGCTCGCGTGAGTCATGGCTGGATTATCCGTGATCAAAACTGAGCAACAACTGAGCTTGCGGATGAGCGGGACCCGGCGCTAAGAAGGGCCAGCCGGCGGAAACGCCGGCCTGCAGGACAACCGCCATGGCCAAACTCATCCGCCGCCTCGCTGCCCTCGCGGCGCCGCTCGCCTTCATCCTCGCCGTTGCGCTGCCGGCCCTGGCCGACACCTATATCGTCAACGATATCGCCGACATCGCCGACGACAACATCGGAGACGGAATCTGCCATACGGCGTCCGGGACCTGCACCCTGCGCGCCGCTGTTCAGGAAGCCAACGCCCACGCCGGGGCGGACAGCATCAGCTTCCCGGCCGGCACGTATGTCCTCACCCAGACCGGCTTTGGCGAGGACAATGCCGTGACCGGCGACCTGGATATCACCGGCAACTTGGTCATTACCGGCACGGGTGCGGCGACGACCATCGTGGACGGCAACAGGACCGACCGGGTCTTCCACATCCTCGTGTCGTCGGGACAGGCGGTGGCGCTTTCCGGGCTGACGGTCCGAAACGGCAACGCCCACCCGGACGGCGCAAACGGGATCAGCTCGGGCGGTGGGATCTTCATGGACTACCAGTCCACCTTGACCCTCCCCGGCGTCGACGTGCTCGGCAATAGCGCGGGCTCCGGCGGCGGGGTCAACAACTACAACGGTATTCTGACGATCAACGGCGGGCGGGTCGAGAGCAACACCACCCAATACGAGGGCGGCGGGATCGGGTCGGGCGGGTACTACTACGCCTCCAGCGGCAGCGGCTCGGCCCCCTCCGAAGACAAGACACCCAAGCCAATCCAGCGCGTGCCCGGGCCGGCCGATTTCGGCCAGATGGGACTGGTTCGCGGACCCATCACGGCGACGGCGACCCTGACCCAGACCCAAAGCCCAGCCGCGCGCTTGCCCGCGCCGAACGCGAATGCGACGGCGTTTGCCTTCGACACGATCATCCTCAACGCGACAACGATCGCGAACAACTTCGCCGACGGCTACGGCGGGGGCGGGGTGTATGCCAGCGGACCGCTGACCGTGACGGACAGCCTGATCGTGTCAAACACCACTGGCAATCTGCACGGCTACGGCGACGGCGCCGGGATCGAAATCTACGATCAGTATTTCATCAGCGGCACCCGCTTTATCTCAAACACCGCCCTCTTCGATGACGACGATGACAGCGGCGGATTCCAATTCCCGAATTTGCAAGCCGGGACCTATACCCTGACTGAGATCCAGCCCGCCGCTTACACGGATGGCGCGGACGCGGCCGGCACGCTGGGCGGGACGGTCTCCAACGACCAGATCGCCAACATCTTTGTCGGCGACGCAGGGTATGGCCAGGGC
>JBDSIP010000101.1:0-3373 GCA_039917915.1 Thermoflexales bacterium | reverse complement strand
CCATGTCATGCTCGGCAGCATCAGGCTGAAACCCGGAACCTTTTCGGTGGCTGGGATTCCCAACGCGCCCGGGAGCAAGCCAAGAAGCAGAAATGAAGCCAAAAGAGCGGCGCCCACCGCGCGCTGTCGCGAAAGCCACAAACCCCATGAGACGCCGCAGATCAGGGCCAGCATCAGCACGCACACCCAGACCCGCCAGACATATTCAATCGGGTATTGGCCGATGGCAAACAGGCGCACATTCTCGATGACAACCTGCCAGCGCGCTTCGAAAAGCACCCAGGTCACAATTGGAACGAGAAGGCTGAGCAGCAGGACAATTCCGAGGACGGTCACAGTCGCGTCGGCAAATGAGCGAAAGAAATTCTGGCGGAGCCAGCGAAGCACCGTCACGCGTTCGATCAGAGGCGGGAGCGCCGTGAGGGAATTCATCGCTCAATCAACCTGACTTTGCTGTTGTACCAGTTCATGAACACCGATGTCATGAGGCTGGTCGTCAGATAGATGCCCATCACGACTGCGATCATCTCGACCGCCCGACCCGTCTGATTGATGATGACAGTCGAGATTCCCCACAAGTCCGGATAGCCGACCGCGGCTGCCAATGACGAATTCTTGGTGAGGTTGAGATACTGACTGGTGAGCGGAGGAATAATGACCCGCAGCGCCTGGGGCAGGATGATCAATCGAATCGCCTGCATTCCGGTGAAACCCAGGGCCCGGGCCGCCTCGAACTGCCCGCGCGGGATGGCCTGAACTCCGGCGCGGATCACCTCGCCGATAAAGGCGGCGGTGTAGATCACAAGCCCGGACAGAATCGCGAACAGTTCCGGCGACAGAACGAAACCGCCATCGAATATGCGGCCCCGCACAACGGGCAGGCTGAGGGCGCCATCGAGCAACCACGGTATGGCGACACCGCGGTTTGACACCAGCACGGGGCCTATCGAGAGCGCCTCGCTGATCTTCGGCAAATTGAAGACAATGCCGCGATACCAGAACACCAGAAACACCAGCAGCGGCACGTTGCGCATGATCTCGGTGTAGACCCGGGCCAGGCGGCTCATGATGAAGTTGTGCGACAACCCCGCGAGTCCGGTAATCAATCCGAAAATGGAAGCCAGCGCAATCCCGATGATCGCGACGACAAGCGTATTGACCAGGCCCACCTGAAACGCCTGCAGATAATTGCTATTGGCGGTGTACTCCAGGAACGAATCGCTGATGTCAAAACCCGCCCGGGTGGGCAGGAAATCAAAACCGATCGGGATGTTCTGCCGGCGCAGCGCGCCAAGCAAATTGGTGAACAGGAAGACGCCCGCGGCGACGACGACAACAACAAAGGCAATCTGGGCGACGATGGCGTAGGCGCGCTCGTCGCGCCAGATCGGGATACGGGATTTGTTCATGTCGCTCCGATCACCATGCCTGCCTGTGGCCCGCGTGCACAATCAACGCAATGGCGCACGACATGGCCGAAACCGTAGTCCCGGCCAATGCCGCGCGCCCGCGAAAAGAACTTCCAACAACCGCGAAGGCGGTCGAATCTAGCGGATCGGCGGCGCGTACATCAGGCCGCCCTTGTTCCACAGGCTGTTGATGCCACGCGGAATCGCGGTAGGCGTGGTCGGGCCCAGGTTGCGGTCGTAGACCTCGCCGAAGTTGCCGACACCCTTGACGATGTTGAAAGCGAAGGCGTTGTCCAGGCCGAGTTTCTTGCCCATGTCGCCCTCGACGCCGAGCAAGCGCTTGGTTTCGTTGTCCTTGGTCAAACCCTTGAGCTGCTCCACGTTCTGGGACGTGACGCCGTACTCCTCAGCCGCGAACATCGCAAACACAGACCACTTGACGATATCGAACCACTGATCGTCGCCGTGGCGGACGGCGGGCGCGAGCGGCTCCTTTGACATGACGACATCCAGGATGACGTGATCGGCCGGCTTCTTCAGCACCGAGCGGCGCGAAATCAAGCCCGAAATATCGGTGGTGTAGGCGTCGCAGCGCTCGGATTCGTAGGCGGCGGTGGCATCGTCGGCCGTCTCAACGCTGAGCGGCTTGTAGTTGATCTTGCGCACGCCCATCTGGTCGGCCAGATTCAGCTCAGTCGTTGTGCCCTTCTGCACGCAGATTGTGCGGTCCTTCAGGTCTTCGAGCTTGGTGATCCCGCTCGCCTTAGGCACCATCATGCCCTGGCCATCGTAGAACGTCACGGGGGCGAAATTCAGCCCAAGCTCGGTGTCACGCTGAAGCGACCACGTCGTATTGCGGCTGAGCACATCGATATCGCCACTCTGCAAAGCCGTGAAACGCTGCTGGGTGGTCAGATTCCTGAACTCGACTTTGGATCCATCGCCGAATACGGCGGCAGCCACGGCACGGCAGACATCCACATCCAGCCCCGAATACTTGCCGGACGAGTCGACGAAGCTGAAGCCCGGGACCAGGCCTGATACACCGCAAATCAGCTTGCCGCGCTCGGTCACTTTCTTCAGCGTTGCTCCGCTTGCGGCAGCGACTGCCGCGGCCGGCGCAGCTGGGGCAACAGTTGCGGCCGGCGCGGCCGGCGCGGCGGCCTTTTCCACGACGCGCGTGACTTCGACCACGCGAGTGACCTCGACCGGCGCCGTGCTGCACGCGGACAGCGCGAGCGCCATGGCCGAAAATAGAACTGTTCCAAGCTGCATTGCCTTCATTTGACCCTCCTTAACTTGACCCGTTGGCTCCACGCTGAATCCTTCAGCAAATACGGGGTCGGGTGATTCTACACGGCAAATCCTTCAAATCAGGACCCGCTGGACCATCGCGCGACAGCCAGCGCATGGCATTTGGCCGCATAATTGAGGCAGGAATTCCACAATGAAATCATTTTCACTTTTTTGGCTTGTGCTGCTCGCCGTCCTGCTGTCCGCGTGCGCGGTCCCGCCCAGTTCCTTGACACCGGCCGGCCCACTGACCTCGCCGCTTCGTCCGACCACGCCTCCCGCAGCAGATGACACCGTGATCCGTTACGAACGCAGCGGCGGCATCGCCGGGCGCGTGTTTGCGTGGACGGTGTACGCCTCCGGGCGGATCGTTGACAACGCGGGGGTCGAAACGAAGGCAGACCCGGGCAAACTCGCCGCGCTGCTCGCCATCGCCCGCAATCCGAAGACGCTTGCCCTGACCAGCCCAGCAGGACGCCAATGTCCCGACTGTTACGCGTATACCGTCCGAATCACAACCGTCGGCAGGACAACCACGCTGGTGACTTACGACGCGGTCGCCAATCCGCCTGAGTTAGACGCGTTGTTGGCGGCCCTGGCCGATGTGACCCGCTAGAAGGCATCCTATTAGCGTATTGCGAGATCACACTCCCCGCGCTTCGTGCGGGGAG
>JBDSIP010000100.1:0-16973 GCA_039917915.1 Thermoflexales bacterium | reverse complement strand
CGTCCTGCGCGAAGCCTTTGCGGCGCTCACGGAAGGATAGGTTGTTGGTAAGGTGGGTAAGGTTCGTAAGGTGGGTAAGGTTCGTAAGGTTTATAAGGTTTGTAAGGTTTATAAGGTTTGTAACGTTATCAACCTTATCCACCTTATCCACCTTATCCACCTTATCCACCTTATCGAACCCTATCCACCTTACTCCTCGGGCGGCTTGGTCTTGACGAAGCTGCGATACAGGGCCA
Organism: Thermoflexales bacterium; assembly: GCA_039917915.1. Lineage (GTDB taxonomy): Bacteria > Chloroflexota > Anaerolineae > J036 > Brachytrichaceae > Brachythrix. Next base: position 16,737 of record JBDSIP010000100.1, on the reverse strand, counting down.
GGTCGTAGACGATCTTCAACCCGCCGGCGATGAAGAAGGGCAGCGACAACAGCGAGGCCGAGGCCAGCATCGGCCCGGCCAGGCTGGGCGAGATCGCCGCGCCCACGCTCCGCGCGATGCCGGTCACACCCCCCGCCGCGCTGCGCTCCTCCGGCCGCACAACTGCCATCGTATAGCTCTGGCGGGTCGGCACGTCCATCTGCGAGATGGCGAAGCGCAGCAGAAGCATGCCGACGGCCAGGGGCAGGCTCGGCATCAGCGGGACCAGGATCAGCAGCACGTTCGACGGGATGTGGGTGAACACCATCGTGTTGATCAGCCCAAACTTGCGCGCCATCGGCGCGGCGACCAGGGCCGAGATCCCGGCCAGCAGATTTGTCGCAAAGAACACCGCCCCCAGCGCGCCCGGGGCAATCCCATACCGCGCCGTCAGCCAGAAAGCGAGGAAGCTGTCGATCACAAAGCCGCCCGCGAAGGCATCCAACGCAAAGAGCGCAGACAAGCCCAGCACGATGTTGCGCGACTGGCCGAGGCCGAACATGCCCGAAGGCGCGGCGGCTGCGGCCGGGGCCTCGACCTTGTCCGACATCCGCCAAAAGACAAAGGCAAGGGCGATCCCAATCATGGCATAGCCGATAACGAGGGCCCGATACGCGCCGACCGTGTCCATCCCGCCATCCCGCAGCGCCTGAACCAGCAATCCACCGCACAACGCCCCGGTCGCGGTCGCAAACGAGCCGGCCAGGTTGTACCAGGCGAAGACCTGGGTCCGGCGCTGGCTGGGGATGAGCTGGGTGAGGGCCGCCTGCTCGATCGACAGGAACGGGCCGATCTCCTTGCCGCTCGGGCTGACCACCCCGACGATGCCGGCCAGGGCCAATAGGAACGGCTCGCGGGTCAGGGCAAAGACGATCCCGGCCATCAGCATCAGGCCGCTGCCGATGATGAGGGTCCTGCGCCGGCCAAAGCGATCGGCCCGGGTGGTCAGCCACAGTGAGATGGCAGCATCCCCGGCCAGGGTCAGGGTGAACAGCACGCCGACCATCTGCTCGCTCAGCCCGATGCTGGTGAGATACAGCGCCAGCGACACGGACAAGAATCCGTAGGCGAACATGCGGGCAATGCGGGTGCTGAACAGAAGTCTGAAGTCGGTCATGACGGTGGCATCATACGCCCGCGAAAGTCTGATACAACACAGGCCCATGCCAGCCTTTCTCAATCGCCTGAAGCGGTTCCGGCTCGTCGCCCTGGTCGTTGCGATCTATCACAGCAGCCAGCGCAATCACATCACCCGCAACGCCGCCGCCATCGCCTACTTCGGGATGCTGTCGCTGCTGCCTCTGATTGCGGTCGTGGTGTCGGCGGCGCCGCCGCTGATTCGGCTGCTCCGGCCGGACTACGACATCAACCAGGCGATTGTCCGGCTGACATCGTTCACCGTATCGACTGTAACCGGGCGCTGGCTGGGCGAGGTGTTGCGCGCGTTGGGCCGGAACAGCGCCGCCGTGGATGCGATCGGCTTGCTCGGGTTTGGCTGGGCGGCGCTGAATGTCTTCGGCCAACTCGAAGGCGCCATTCGGCGGGTTTGGCAGGATGGCGTGATCGATGCGCGCGAGGGATTCCAATTGAAGGCCGCCGCCACGACCCAGATCACCCAGCGCGGACGGGCCCTGGTCCTGCTGCTCCTGGCGTTGGCCGACTTCGGGCTGAACAATCTCTCCTCTCTGCTGCTCACGGACTTGCGCGGCGATCTCCCGCGTGGATGGGCGCCAATCGTGATGCCGATCGCGGTGAATGGTTTGACCTGGATCACCGGCGCGATCTTCATTCTGCTGCTGTATCGCTTCTTCATTCCCGGCCGGCCGGCCTGGGGCCGGGTGGGGCTCGTCGCAGCGCTCGTCAGCGCCGCCAACCTGCTGATCCGCTATGCCGTTGTCCAACGTTTTGTGGATGGCACCCTGGGCGCCTCGACACCGGCCGTGGGCGGGCCCATCGCGCTATTGCTGTGGGCGTTCCTACTCAGCCAGAATCTGTTGCTCGGCGTGGCGTTGGTGCGGGAGTGGCACAAGGGACTGCGGACCGCCGACGGCTGACCGCGGTCATCTTAGGCCTGCCGCGGTCAGGCGGCAACCCGCTGGAACCACATCCAGACCGAAGCCCAGGTCGCGTCGGACATTGTCGTCGTGCCGCGCACGATTCGTTCAAGGTGGAAGCCGTCGTCGAACCCGTCTTCCAGGGTTCTCAGGGTCGTCCAGCGCTGTTCGTTGGCATCCGCCTCGCCGCGCAGGTGGGCGAAGAGCACAAAGGTGCCACCCGGGCGGAGCAGCCGGCGGAGCTGGGCGACGTAGACGGGTATCGCCTCTTTGGGTTGGGCGTGCAGACAGCCCACATCGATGGCGAGGTCGAAAGGCGTTTCGAGATGATCCAGGGCCAGGACCGACCCGACATGCAACGTCACCCGATCAGCCGCGCCCGCCGCGATAACCCGCTCTTTGGCTTGCTCAATGGCCTGCGGCACGAAATCGACGCCGTCGCAATGCCATCCGCGTTGGGCGAGGTAAATGCACGAGCGGGCCAGCCCGCAGCCCAGGTCCAGCGCGCGGCCGGGGGGCAGGGCCTCGCACAGCGCCACGATCTCGGGCGGGGGGAGCTCATCCGCCCACGGCAGATTGCCGCTGCGATAGCGCTCGGTCATGGTGGCGAAGAGCTCGCGTGTGTCGTCGGGCATGCTGGAATCATAAGTCCTATACTCGCCCGCATGAGCTTGCCCGCTTTCCGCCTCACCGACTCGGCAGGGGCGATGCGCGTCTTCCCGGCTGGGCGGGCGGCGCTGCTGTGCTTTGTGAAGGAGGACTGCCCGACCTGCGCGATGGTCTACCCGCTGCTGGTCGCCGCCGCCCGCGTCTTCGGCGCGGCGGTTGAGGTCATGCTGATTGGCCAAACCGCGGACGGCAACGCCACGCTGGCCGCCCAATATCCGGGCGCGCCGGTCGTCGATGACAGCGCGCTCAAGGTTTCGTTCACCTATGGGATCGAGGCCGTCCCGACCCTGATCCTGGCCGGGGCGGATAGCGCCGAACAGAAAAAGCTGGTCGGCTTCGAGCGCGAGAGTTGGCGGGCGCTGTTCGATGAGATCGCGGCCGTGGGCGGCGAGCCCTTCACACCAGACTGGGCGGCCTTCCCCGCCTGGCTGCCGGGCTGCGGGAGCAAAACGGAAGAACCCGAGATTCGAGAGCGCCTGGAGGCCGACGCGCGCGGCGAGCGCATGCGGGCCCGGACGATCGAGATTCCGGAGGCTGAGGACCCCTTTGAGTTCATGTTCGAGCAGGGCCTGACCGACGGCCTGCCCGTCATCCCGCCCACCCGCGAACGGGTGGCCCGGATGCTGACCAGCACCGCGCGTGACCCGCAGGAGATCGTCGCCATCATGCCGCCCAACCAGGCCCCGGCCACCGTCGAGAAGATCGCCATCAACGCGCTCATGGCCGGCTGCAGGCCCGAGTATTTACCCGTTGTGCTGGCCGCGATCGAGGCGGTCTGCGACGAGGCCTTCAACATTCACGGCATCAACGCTACGACCTGGGGGATCACCCCCTGCCTGATCGTCAACGGCCCGGTCCGCAAGCGGCTGGACATCAACGCCGGCGTCAACGCCCTGGGGCAGGGCCAGCGGGCCAACGCCACGATCGGGCGGGCAGTCAAGCTCGCGCTGCGCAACATCGGCGGAGCAAAGCCGGGCGGGATCGAACAAGCCACCCTCGGCTCGCCGGCCAAATACACCTTCTGTTTCGCAGAGCTCGAAGAAGGCAGCCCGTGGCCGTCGCTGGCCATCGAGCGCGGCTTCGCGCCGGGCGACGATGTCGTCACCTGTTTCGCCGCCGAGGCCCCGCGCTTCATCGCCGACCAGGGCTCGCGAACCGCCCGCCAGCTCGCGGCGAGCCTGGGCCTGGCGGTCGAGGCCTGCATGCACCCGCGCCTGCGCCCGTATGGCGACGCCATCATGGTGATCTGCCCCGAGCACGCCGAGGTCTTCCGCCGGGACGGGTGGAGCAAGGCCGATCTGCGCGCGCGCATCCAGGAAGTAACCGCCCGGCCGCTGCGCGAGCTGCTGCGCGACGCCGAGTGCGGCGAGGGCATCGACCCGCATGCGTTCGGCCCGACAGGGCCAAACGCCGCCCAACTGGAAACGCGCATGCCGAAGTTCGCCAGCCCGGCCAACATCCATATAGTCGTCGCCGGCGGAGCCGCCGGCAAATTCTCGGCCGTCCTGGGCGGCTGGGGGGTCACGGCCGGCCGCACCGCGCTGGTCAGCCGGAGGATTTGAACCATGCGCTTTTTCATTCTTGATCCAACCGACGAGCGCGTCCCGGTCCGGCGCGCGCTGGCCGCGCGGCCGGCCGCCCTGACCGGGACGCTGGCCCTGCTCGACATCAGCAAACCGCGCGGTGACGTGCTGCTGGACCGGCTGGCGGCAGGCCTGCAGGCGCGCTACCCGGGCCTGGCGATCCGGCGCTACCGCAAGCCGACCTTCACCAAGCCTGCCCCGGAGGATCTGCGGCGTAAGATTGCGGAGGAGTGCGACTACGTCATCGAGGCCCTGGCCGACTGAGGATCGTGCGTGACGTGCGGTACGCACGACTCCATCTGGTTCGAGATTCATGGGCGCCCGGCGGTGCTGATCGCCTCGTCGACGTTCACGCAGGCGGCGACCGCCCAATCCGAGGCGCTGGGGCTGCCCAACTTCGCGCGGGCCTTTGTCCCGCATCCGATCCAGGACGCCACCGACGACGAGATGCGGGCCAAAGCCGACGCCATCCTCGAGGTCGCGCTGCAGGGGTTGGTGGCGCAGAATTCATGACCTCCAACGTCGTCATTCCCGCGAGAGCGGGAATCCATACGAAAACCCGGCACAAACCATGCGCGTTGTGCGTCAGAATCGCTCAGCGGAATGTTTGGATCACCCGCTTTCGCGGGCGATGACGGCCCTGTGAGGCTCAGCGAGAACACGCGCGCGAAACCAACCATGACTCATATTGACCTCAACGCCGATTGTGGTGAAAGCTTTGGCCGTTGGACATTGGGCGATGACGCGGCCATCCTGCGCGAAGTAACGAGCGCCAACATAGCCTGCGGCGCGCACGCCGGCGATCCCGAGGTCATGCGGGCGACCGTTCATCTGTGCGTCGCGCTGAACGTCGCGATCGGCGCGCACCCGGGCTACCCCGACCTGCAGGGCTTTGGGCGGCGGACGCTGCCGATGACGCCGGCCGAGGTCTTCAACAGCGTCCTGGCCCAGATTGGCGCCTTGCATGCGATCGCGCGGGCCGAAGGCGCGGCGCTCGCCCACGTAAAGGCCCACGGCGCGCTCTACAACCACGCCGCCTCCCACCCGCCGACCGCTCAGGCCATCGCCGACGCGGTCGCGGCCTTTGACCGCGGGCTGATCTTCGTCGCGCTGGCCAGTTCGGGCTTGGCCGAGGCTGGCCGGGCGGCAGGGCTGCGCGTGGCCGAGGAAGCGTTTGCCGATCGGTCCTACGAAGCAAGCGGCGCATTGCGCGACCGCAAACTGCCCGGGGCGATGCTCGAGGATGACGCCGGGGCCGTTGCCCAGGCCGTGGCAATCGTCCGCGAAGGCGCGCTGACCGCCCATGACGGCAGCCGGCTGACCCTGCATGCCGACACGATTTGTCTGCACGGCGATGCGCCAGGCGCCGCCGCCCGAGCCCGGGCCGTCCGCGCCGGATTGGAAGCCGCGGGCATCACGATCGCCCGACTGTGATCAATTAACGGGAAACGATATCCCGTATCCCCGGCGTAAGATAGGCCCATGGACACACAACACGACTGGGTGACGATGTTCGAGGGCGTGCGCCGGCGCATCGTCGCCGACGGTAAGAACGCGATGCAGGTGAAGATCGAGTTGCGCAAGGGCACCGCGGTGCCGCGCCATCGCCACGAGCATGAGCAGATTTCGTTCATGCACAGCGGCCAGTGCCGGTTTGATCTCGACGGCAAGATCATCATCGCCGGGCCAGGCGACACGATCATGATCCCGTCGATGGTCTGGCATGCGGTAGAGACGCTCGAGGATGCGGTCGCCCTCGACACCTTCTCCCCCCCGCGCGAGGACTTCCGCTCGGCGGCGCCGCCGGATCCGGCGATCTACGGGCGATAGGGGATGGCGCGCACAAATGCGCCGGACCACCTCCATCAGGAGGCGCGTGCAGCATCACGTCGCGCGCGCCTTCGAATGGTTTGCAATCCATTCCGCGAGTCCGCGGGCATCGTCAGGCATCCGTAACTCGAACAATATGAAAACTTCATTCACCACCAGCCTGTCCGGCTCGGCCGACGGCCCCACCGGCATCGTCGTTCCGGCCAAAAACATCGCCGACCTGGGAACCAGCAAGAAGCAGGCGGTCAAGGTCGACGTTTCCGGTTACGCCTATCCAAGCACCGTGGCGGTGATGGGCGGCAAGTTCATGATCCCGTTCAGCTAGGTCCACCGGGCCGCGTCGGGGATCAAGGCCGGCGACAAGATCAGCGTGACGCTTGAGCTCGACACAGAACCGCGGGCTGTCGAGTTGCCGGAAGACCTGGCAGCGGCGCTGGCCAAGAAGAAGGGCGCCCGGGCGGCCTTCGATGCGTCAGCCCCATCGAAGCGCAAGGAGTTCGTCCGGCAGGTGGTCGAGGCGAAAGCCGCCGACACACGCGCCCGCCGGATTGCCAAAATCGTCGCGGAACTCTAGCGGACCCAGAGAGAAGCATGCCCGAACGATCCGAACACGACAAAGCCATTTTCCAGTCCTGTCTGGACAACATCAAAACCAAGTCCGGCAAGACCCCGGCCGACTTTCGGGCGTAGACGGAAAAGAAGGGCCTCACCAAGCCGGGGATAAAAACGGGCGAGGTGCTGGCCTGGCTCAAGACCGAGCACTGCCTAATACTACAGCCGCATCTCCCAGTGGCGACCCCGCGAACGTATTTGCCAGCGCTAAGAGCGCCGATGCGTTGCCCAGACTCTAGCGCTCGGAGCGCCTATCTACCAAGGCCCGTCTGGCTATAGAACAAGCGCTCCGAGCGCTCTAGTGCCTGAGTTCGCGCCCTGAAACTCGAGGGAGCGCTCCGAGCGCTTGATGAGCCGTTATGCGCTGAATTAGCCCGTCAGTTTGAAACAGGAAGCCGAAGAGTGGGCCTCGCGTCAGGGGGTCTCGCTCAACCAATTCATCATGTGGTCAGTTGCCGACAAAGTCGCGTCACTGAAGCAGGGGCTCGACGATCCCAATTTCCCCGGGATCACCTACCGGCGGGGGGCCTCGGGCAGCATCGCCCCGGTGATCAGAGGGTTAGGGCTTCGCGTGCAAACCCTGGTTATCGATTCGAACCAGCAGATGTCGACTGACGCGATCGCCACGGAGTATGACCTGGAGCCGGCCCGGGTCAGGGAAGCGATTGCTTTTTACGCCGCCCACCCAGCCGAGATTGACGCTGATATCCAGGCCGAGCTGGCGCTGGAGCCGAAGCTTGGCTAGACCCCAGCTGCATCTCGATGCGGATACGTCCAGGAAGTCGCTCTTCGCCGCGCTTGTCGCCCTGGGCCACCATGTCACCCGTAGGCCTAATTCGTGGATGGGGGTTGATGCCACCGACGGCGCGCAGTCGCTCGGCGCGACCGCGCAAGGGAGGATCATCTTCACCTTTGGGTAAAATAGGTCACCCGGGCGCGAAGCTGAGGAACGCAAACTCCGCGTCGTATCCGGCGACTCTTGGGCTGCAGGCATAAAGACGGCGCGAAACGAAGCCTCCGGCTCGACCAGATCACACTTGAACAGACCCTGAGCCACCGCCGGCCCGCGAGGGGCATCGATCCGCCACAACAAAGTGACAACCCTCGCCAGATCGAACGCTGTCTGGCGCCGGTCGGCAATGCGGTCAAGGGTGGCGTTTTTTCCTTCAAGCCAGGGGGAGATGGACCATTGCCACGGGTATCCCTCGCCTGGGGCACCCATCGCACGCGGAACCGGAATAGCGAGTGGCAGATGGGGAGATTCGCCCATTGCGGGAATTGGTCCGTCAATAAGGCGGCGCACAAGCGCCGGGTCAGTGTCGACCTCGCCGGCGCGCATTTTGGCGGCGCCCATCCGCGCCATTATGCGACAGTGATTACGATCTTGCCTCTGGCGTGCCCCTGCTCGAGATACCGAATCGCCTCGGGAATCTCAACAAAACGATAGCGGCGATCGATGACAGGCTTGACGGCCCCACTTTCAAGAAGCGTCTTGAGGCAGTCCATGTCCTCTATGTTCAGGCGCGCCATGTAGAACAGTGCCTTCTTGCTTCCCAACCGCGATATCATCCGCGCCATCAGCGCAAGCTGCGCGATTAAGGCCATCGAACCGCCAGCCAGGACAAATGTGCCGCCGGCATTCAGCGCCCGCAAGTAGGCCATTACCGAATGGTGACCGTTGGCGGCGAAAATCAAGTCATAGCGCCGGCCATTTTTGGTGAAGTCCTCCCGGGTGTAGTCGATGACGTGATCGGCGCCGATCGAGCGCGCAACTTCCTGGTTGTGCGACCCGCACACTGCCGTGACCTCCGCCCCGAAATACCTGGCGATCTGGACGGCGAAGGTGCCAACGCCGCCGCCCGCGCCATCAATGACGACGGTCTGACCCGCTTTGATCTGACCCTTGTCGCGAAGGCCCTGCAAGGCGGTGATGGCCGCCATCGTCGTGGCGGCGGCTTCTTCAAAACTGATCCGGGCGGGTTTCAGCGCGAACAGGCTTTCTTTCGCGCAGGCATATTCGGCAAAGCCGCCCTTCCCGATGTCCCCGAACACGTCATCGCCCGGCCGAAAGCGCGTCACGTCTTTGCCAACCGCCTCCACCGTCCCCGCGATGTCCGCGCCGGGCCTGGAATCGGGCGATTTGCGCAACCCCATCATCAGACGCGCGAGCACGGGCTCGCCTCTCAGCATGTGCGAGTCATACGCGTTGATCGAGGCCGCCCGCACCTTGACAAGGATTTGGTTGTCGCCGGGGCTCGGCGCATCCACGTCTTTAAGTTCAAGAACATCCGGCGAACCGTAACGTGGGGCGACAAATGCTTTCATAGGGATACCTCGTGAGGTGAGCATCACCCGGAATTGCGCATGAATTATGAAGGCGCGGCGGAGAGCCGTGGCAGGTTAGCGGCCATCCCGCCGAATCGGGCACGTGGCGCAGCTCTCCTGCCGCACCCTACAGGTCGAGCACCGCGTCCAGCCCGCGGTGAACGCCGAGCAGCATCGAGACCTTGCGAATGGCGAGCAAAGCGCCGTCCACATACGGGTGCGCGCTGCTGCCGGCATCGTGGCGGATCGTCAGCTTCTGATCCGGCATCCCGAAGATGATCTCGGCCCCGATCACATGCCCGGGCAGGCGGATCGAGTGAACCTGCGAGCCTGAAACGGTGGCGCCGCGGATGTCGCGCGGGCCGATCGTCTTGTCGAGCGGGACCGTATGCTCGGGCGCCCGCACCTTCGACAGCCGGAAGGCGAGCTCGCGCACCGTGCCGCTGGGCGCGTCAATCTTGGCGTCGCTGGCGTAGTCGATGATCTCCCATTGCGGGATCAGCCGCGCCGCGGCCTCGGCGAACTTCTGAAGCAACACGACCGTCAGGGCAAAGTTGCCGCAGGCCAGGACGCCCCGGCTGTATTTGCGCGCGACAACGTCGATCTCGGCGAAATCACTCTCGGTCAGGCCGGAGGTGCCGACCACGACATGCGCGCCGTGCTCCAGCGCGGCCAGAATGTTGGCCCTGGCGCTATCGGGTTTGGTGTATTCGACGAAGACATCGCAGGGAATGGCGAGCGCCTCCGCGGCCGAGGCATACACGAGGCCGGTGAGCGACGGCGCGCCCAAAACATCGCCCAGGATCCGGCCGGCCTGCTTGCGCGCAACCGATGCCACGAGGTTGAGGTCAGGCGTCCCGACCATCGCGCGGGCCAATTCTGAGCCGGCCCAGCCAGTGGCCCCGGCGAGAATCACATTGATTGTCATGTCGCCTGAGTCAAGCCAAGCAAGGCCAGCGCTTTGTTCTCCCGCTCGTAGACCTTTGGCGCCGTCTGGCCCCTGGCCAGCATGTCCTTGTAGAAGATCTCGATTGCGTCGGCGAGGGTATGGCTTGCGACAAAGCCCGTGAACGTCTGGAGCTTGCGATAGTCCATGTAGCCGCTGGAGTCGGGGAAGGGAAACAACATGTCCTTCAAATTGAAGCCTTCCTGTTGCAGCGCCGGCAATTCGGGATTGATGAAGTGGATGTTGGCCGGCTTTCCGACAATCCGCGCGCAGGTATGCGCAAAGCCCAGATTCGAATTCCCGTCCGGCATGACGATGTTGAATGCCTCGCGATTGACTTGCGAGCCCGCCGTCGCCAGCTTCAAGAGCGCGGCGGCGACATCGCCGGCGTAGGCAAACGAATGCACGGCCTGCCCGGCGTTGGGCACGATCACCGGCCGGTCGTGGATGATGCGCGACAGCACGAAGTACTCGCGGTCCTCGTAGTTCTCCAGGCCCATCACGGCGGGCAGCCGGCATGCGACTGTCTCGAAGTAGCCCTTGTCGCTGAATTCGATGAGGGCCTGCTCGCCCTTGATCTTCTCGTCGGCATAGACGAAGTGAAGCTTGCCCGGCGCGCGCTCAAAGTGCTCCTGGACGGGGAAGATCTCGCTTTTCTTGTAGACCGCGCCGCTGGAGATGAACAGATATCGTTTGATGTTTCCGGCCAGCACGGCGCCCGCCTCGCGCACCCACTTTGAGGGATAGGCGGAAAAGTCGATGACCGTGTCGAACTTCATCCCCTTGAGCACATCGAGCGCGCCCTCGACTGAGCGATCACAGGCAATGTGCTTGACGCCCGCGACCGATTCGCGCGTTCCCCGGTTGGCGATGGTGACTTCGTAGCCGGCCTCGAGAAACTGACGGCTGACATATTTGCCCATAAAGCGCGTGCCGCCAAAGATCAATGCTTTCATTTTTCCTCCAGTGTTCGTCGCAAGCGCATCAGCGCACTTCCCCGGCAATTTGCGGTGCCCGATGATGGGAACCCCGAACCAGATTATCGCGCCAGCCGCTTGGCCTTGATCTTGACCGCGCCGTCGCCCGCCTGGACAATCAGACCATCGGGGAGCTGCTCGAGGACGGTGCCCGGCTGCTTATTCGCCGTAGTTTCGTCCATGGGATCCAACCGCTCAATCAGCCATTCTTCCGCGCCAATGCGGGCCTTCGCCGCGGGGGCAAACAAACCGAGCGCCGTCACCTTGCACTGGAGGGCAAAGGCGGGCTCACCAAAGTCAATCCAATGCTCGGCCTCGCTGAAGGCTGCCCCATAGCGGGTGCCCGTCTCGGATTGCGGCGAGCCAGGATCGCCCAGGATGGCGCGCGCCACACCGTCCGCCAAAGCCGTACCCATCGACGGCATCCAGGCCGACACAAGGTTTTCGAAGGTGCAGGGCCGGGGCAAAGGCATTCCGCACTGGCTCAGGATCCGCCCGGTGTCAAACGCGTCATCCATCCAGTGCAGCGTAGCCCCAATCATCGGCGCGGCATCATAGAACTGGCGCAGGGCGTTGGGTCCGCGATACGCGGGGAGCAGGGCCGGATGCATATTGACCGCGCCCAGGCGCGCCGTTTGGCGAAGTTCCGCCGGTATCAGCCAGGGAAATGAGGCCGAGACAATCAAGTCCGGCTGGAGGGCGTCCAGAACCGGCGTGGCGACGGTCTTGAGCCGGGTCGTGACGAGCACCTCGATGTTCTTTTCGCCCGCCGTGGCGACGATCTGTTTGTAGCCCTCGGACCGCCGGGATTTCGGGCCGGGGGTCGTGACCACCATCACGATCGTGTGGCCAGCCCGCTCGGCCCACTGGCGCACCATGTCAAAGACGGGCGGCATGTTGTTGAAGGTCACGATGCGGAGCGGCCGCTGCGCGTCAGGCTTTGATGCGCTGTCTTGAGTCATTGGGTATCCACCTTTGCGAGGACAAAAAAGAAGCCGGGCTTCCAGCTCTGGCAAACCAGGAACAACTGTCCGTTATGCTGATGCCAGACGACATTGTGGATGTGATCGGCGCGCTCGATACCGAGGTCCTCCTTTGGCCGGAGGGTCGAAAGCACTTCGTACGTCTGGCCGTCCAGCACGTAGATGGGCGCCGAACGCCCCGGAGTCGGATCGTCCAGGCTCCCGACCACGGCGTAAGCGCGGCCGCCCCACTCGGTGAAATCGATGCCGCATGGCTTGGAGCCGGCCGGCAAAGAGAAGGAACCGGCCGGGACCCCGTCAAACGTGGAAAGCTCCAGACGCGAATGCGGGCGATCGGCGATGGCCAGCAGTTGGCCGTCCGGCGTGCGGCTCATCCCGTGAGCGGTGCCGAACCTTCCGTGTTCTTCGCGATTGTCGGTTTTGCCGCCGAAGCTGGCCCGCCATTGCCGGGTCGAAAGATCAGCCGTCGAGATGTAGTTGGCGCCGTAGCCATCGGCGACCACGAGTCGATGCCCATCGAGGACAGTATCGGTCGGTTTGAACAGCGTCTCCGCGGCCAGGTAATGATCAAACTCGGGCCGAGGCAGCACAAACTCGATGTCGCCGATCAGGCTGGCGACAACCACCATTTCATTCGCATTGGCGGCCAGGAACAAACGCGTCTTGCCGTCAAACTCGCCGATCTTCGTGCTGTGAAAGTTGACCGGGGTCAAGTCGGCCGGGAGTTCGATGAGTTCCTGGCGGGCCAGGTCCGCGCCGATGCGCAAAAGACCCAGGCCGGGCATACCGTAATAGATCTGGCCAAAGCCGGGGCGCTTGTCAACGGCAAAGCCGCCGTGCAGTTTTTCCTCGAGCGGCAGGGCCGGCTCGGGCAAGCCGCGCAGATCGTCGCAGTAGGTGAAGACAAACGGCGCCTGGCCGGTTTGATTCTTTCGGCTCATGTGCCTCAGAATCGAAGCAGAAAGACGGGCGCCGCCGCCGCGAGGCCGGCGCCCAACTGCAGGGCGAGAACTGCGAGCGCCTTGCGCGGCTCAGCCGGCAGCCACCGAATCGCAAAGTATCCGATGATGGGAAATTGGGCAGCCATGAGCAACTGCCAGACGTGGGCAGCCGCGCCCTCGTCGGGCTGTTGCGCGATGCCAAATACCACGACGTAAATCTGCACCGTCGCCAGGGCCGCCACGGACATCACCATTGGAAGGAAGGCGCTGGGCTTTCTCAACAGGCTCATCTGGAGGATTCTAGTCGTTTGTTTCCTCCGCCGGGATTCGAACCGGAAATTCCCAGCCCGGCGCGGTCTGATCTGGCCGAGCGCTTCTTCAGCGTGGGCGAGCGGGAGTTTGACCTCTGTCAGTCATGGCATCGCGGCGCTGAGTATTGCAAAGGGGGCAGCGCACCCAGCGCTGGATGATCGCGACTGGGTTCATCCGCCCCTTGCCCTTTCGGCTGCGACGGTGCGCACTGCTGATAACAGGGGTGGGAGGGATCGGATCGCCCCGATGGGACCCGGGCGAGCCGTGATCGTAGCGATCCGATCCCCTTTCTGAGTTCAGTTCGCGCAGCAGCCGATTCACTGCCGCATCCATTGGGGTGGGCTTCCCGGGAGTCAAAAGCAGTCCCGTCGCGTGTTCGAGGGTCGGCTGCGTCCGCGCCGCCGGGCCGGTCCGTTCGTCCAAGCTGATCAGGTAAGCCAGGTACCCTGAGAGTTGAGACTGCCGGCCGCGTTCAACGACGTAACCGCGCCGCCGCGCCCCCTGGACGGGCTTCAGTTTCAGTTGATCCGACAGATAGATAGATGGAACTCATGCGTACCTCTCAGTCAAGCAACACATTGTTCAATAGATTGAACGTGGTGTGTCAGTGGGGAGCCATGCCCTGCGGTCAATCGTCAGCCATCGTGATCACGATCTTGCCCAGGGCATGTCCTTCGCCGAGATAGCGCAACGCATCCGGAACGCCACTCAGCGGAAAGCGCCGGTCGATGTGAAGCTTGAGCTTCCCGGTCATGATGAGATCGGCGCTCTCTAGCAAGTCCTTTCGGTTTGGCTGAACCATCAGCACACGAACGGACTTGCCGGTTCTTCTGCGAATCCAGGGTCCCAGGAACAGTACGTTCAAGAGCGTGCCTACCGAACCGCCAACGACGTAATAGCTTCCTTTGGGCTTGAGGGCGCGCGCGTAGTCGAAGGCCGAACGATATGCCACGAGATCAAGGATGAAGTCGTATTGCTTCCCGCTCCGGGTGAAGTCCTCCCTCGTGTAGTCGATCCCGTGGTCGGCACCCTGGGTACGCATGAAGTCCTGCTTTTCAGCATTGTCGACTCCGGTCACTTCTGCCCCGCGCTGTTTGGCGAGCTGAATCGCGAACATGCCCGTTCCACCGCCCGCGCCATTGATCAGAACCTGTTGGCCAGGCTGGATATTGCCCTTGTCCTGAATCCCCTGCAGGGCGATCACGGCCGCCTGCGGGAGGGCGGCCGCCTGCTCGAAGGTCAGGCCGGCCGGCTTCAGCGCGAGGGTGCCGCCGCGGGCGCAGACGTATTCGGCAAAAGCACCCTGGCGGCCGACGATGTCGCCAAATACCTCATCTCCGGGCTTGAATAGCGCATGGCTCTTTCCGGCCGCCTCAACCACCCCGGCGATGTCTGATCCCAGAATCCGGCCCGTCGGATTGAAGAGGCCGCCGATACGGGCATACAGCGGCTTTCCGGTCAGCCCTTCCCAATCGGATCGATTGAGCGAAACCGCGTGGAGCTTGATCAACACCTCGTCGTCTTTGGGTGTGGGTTTCGCAACGTCCTCCATGCGGAGAACTTCAGGCGGGCCGTATCGGGAGTAGACAATCGCTTTCATGTTTTTCCTTGAGGATTCGGACGAATCACTGGACCCGCTTCCACACTTCCAGCTCCACCCGCACGTCACCCTGCCAGCGCGTGTTGGTCCAGGTGTCGCCATCAAGTTGGTACTGAAACTCAAAGCGCTGACCCAGCATGGAGGCGTGCGAGGCAAACTGCGGCATTTCCGCATAGCGGCCGTCCTCAGCCGTGTATTCGCCCGCGCCGGCGGCGTAGAAGGCGCCCTGTGCGGTTGTGACAAAGCTGAACCGGCTGCCGGACAGCACCTTGAGCGACTTGATCTCCGCTTCGGTATAGTCCGTAACCGACTGATCGTCGCCCGCATACGAGCCGGAGACAAGCTCCCAGGCGCCCACGAAGGGATTTGGCGGATTATTTTCGGGATTCATATGAGTCAAGCGACCATGGCTCCTGCAAAGTCAACGCCAGCGGGTCTGAAACCACGCCGAGACCCTCGCGGGCCAAAGAATTCAACAGAAGAAAGGGAGAAAGGGAGCGAAAAGGTTTCTCTCCTTCTCCCGTTCTCCTGCAAAATGCCCAAAGCCGCGCGGTTGAACGCGTCCCAAAACTGCCTGACGACTGCGGTTTTCATAGGTGCTTTCTCCCTGGCGCGGGCGTTGTCCGTCACCGGCACGCGGCTGATAATAACTCGCCTGGCGCATGCCGGGCCACGCATGCCGAGCCCATTTCCCAATCCCCCGAATGTTCAAGCCGCGTGCGCCGAGGCCGGGCTGGATGCCGCCATCACCCAGGCCTTCCTCGACTTCGCGGCGCGCATTGGCGAGAATCCAGAACTCGCGGCGCTCGCGGCCGCCGCGCGCGACCATCTGTTCGAGGCCGTCGGCGATTTCGCGCTCACTGTCGGGCGGGCCGAGGCTGCGTTTGGGGACGACGCGCCGCTGTTGCGCGGACTGATGCTGCTGGAGAGCATCCGGCGCGTCCAGGCGAGGCAGACGGCCCGCGGCGTGCCGGCCTCGATTACGCGCACAACGCTCGAACGCCACTCCTATTCGACGCTCCGCGACTATGCCGCCAGGAATGGGCGGGCGGGGGCCGATGCCTGGATCTGGTCCTGGTACCGCACCGTCGGCAGCGGGGACCTCTACCGGCTCGGCCGGCTCGAGTTCATCCCCGAGCGCTGGGACTACCCGTTCCGCGTCTTCGAGAACGCCCGCGCCGGCGCAGTGATTGCTTTGCTCGATGCAGACCAACGCTTCGACGACGCAGGCTACAACGTCGGCCCAACGACATGGGCCACTACCCTGAGCGAAGACGAAGACGCCATCACCGGCCACCCAATTTCCCCGCGCGGGTACGCCCTGCGCACGCCAAAGCGCCTCTCGCGCCAGGATTGGCATCAAGTGATCGGCCCCGCGCACATCGTGCTGGACCTGCATGTCCCGGGCGATATTCCCTTGACCCTGCAGTCGGTCGGGGACGCGCTGGAGCAAAGCGGCCCATTCTTCGCGCGCTTCTATCCGGATGTGGCGTTTGTTGCCTTTGTGTGCGATTCGTGGCTGTTCAGCACCCAGCTCGAAACGATGCTGCCGGCGGACTCCAACATCCTGCGCCTGCAGCGCGAAGGGTATCTCTTCCCGGACGGCGTCGGACAGGACGACTTTCTGAACTTCACCTTTGGTTCGCCGGAGATTGACCCGGCCACGGCCCCGCGCGACACGCGCCTGCGTCGCGCGATTCTGGAACACCTCGCGCGGGGCGAAACGTTGCGCTGCGGTGGCTTTCTTTATTTGCGCCGGGACCTGCCGCGTTTTGGGTCGCAGCCTTACCGGCGCGACGAGGTCGCCTAGCAGCAGCCCTGACGACGTGGCTTAGAGCTCCTAAACAGAACCTGTATTCCGAGACG
>JBDSIP010000099.1:0-4643 GCA_039917915.1 Thermoflexales bacterium | reverse complement strand
CTGATGATTCATCCAGTCATCGCCGGGAGCGGCAAGCGCCTGTTTGCCGATGGCGCTGCGCTCAAACGCCTCACGCTCGTCCACTCGAGCATCACCCGCTCGGGCGTCGCCTTTCTCACCTATCACCAATTTGCATAAAATGCGGCGTCCGGATCAATTCCCAAAAACACACCATGTCATTTCAAGCCTATCTCGACAACATCAAAGCCAAGACTGGAAAGACCGCCGACGAATTCCGGGTGCTGGCCGAAAAGAAGGGCCTGGTCAAGCCGGGCGAGATCGTCGCCTGGCTCAAGGCTGATTTTGGGCTGGGGCATGGGCATGCCATGGCGGTTGCGCATGTGATCAAGGCCCACGGCGCGCCCAGGCCTGGCCCGGAGGATAGGGCCGCCGCCCACTTCTCTGGAGCCAAGGCGGCCTGGCGCAAACCCTATGACGCCCTGATCGCCAAACTGATGAAGTTTGGGGCCGATGTCTCGGTCGCGCCGACCAACACGTATATCAGTCTGCTGCGCGGAAGCAAGAAGTTCGGGATCGCCCAGATCTCGGCCGCCGAGCGGATCGACCTTGGGATCAAGCTCAAAGGCGTGGCCCCGACCGAGCGGTTGGAAGCGGGCGGGGCGTGGAACGCCATGGTCACCCATCGCGTCCGGATTAGCGACCCGAAGCAGATCGACAAGGAAGTCTTGGCCTGGCTCAAGCAGGCTTACGACGCAGCGGACTAGCCTGGCCCAAGTGATCATGGCTGGTCTTTCTCTGAAATCGATATTCCGGCCGAAGCCGGGGATAGCGGAATCGGAAAACTTCCTCCGTCAACGGCTGAGCAGCCACCGCCTCGACCGGACCGCGTTCAAGCGGCCGGAAGAGGCGGTGGCCTGGTATGGCGCGATGCAGGGCCAGGACTACCGCCATGCCAAGTGGGCGGTGGGAATTCGCTGCGCGGGGGTGACTGAAGCCGATGTCGAGCGGGCCATTGCGGACCGTACCATTATTCGGACCTGGGCGATGCGCGGCACGCTCCATCTGATAGCGGCCGACGACGCAGTATGGCTGCTTGACCTCGTTGGACCCCGGATGATCGCGCGCGCCGCCACCAACGACGCGCGCCGGTTTGACTTGGACGACACGGCCTTCGCCGCCGCCGAAACGGCTCTGAACCGGGCGTTGCGCGGCAAAGTCCTCACCCGCAAGGAGACCTATGCCTCGCTCGAACGGCAGGGTGTGTCGACCTCCAACCAGCGCGGCTACCACATCCTGGCCCGCGCGGCGCTGAGCGGCCAGATCTGCCAGGGACCGCCGCGGGACAAGGAGGACACCTTCGTGCTGCTCGACGAATGGCTGCCGCCCGCCAGCCCCAAGCCCCGCGAAGAGGCCCAGGCCGAACTTGCCCTGCGCTATTTCCGCAGCCACGGCCCGGCGACCCTGGACGACTTCGTGTGGTGGTCGAGTTTGACCGTTCTCGAGGCGCGGGCCGGCCTGGAGGCGGCGAAATCCCTGCTTATCCGCGAGGTCGTTGGCGACGTGACCTACTGGCTGGCAAGCGAGGCGACACCTCCACCCAAGCGATTCCCAGCCGCTCAGCTTCTGCCGGGCTTTGACGAGTATGTGCTCGGCTACGTCGACCGCAGCCACATTCTGGCAAACATTCCCAGGGCCGCGGTCGTCCACAGCAATGGGATCTTCCGGCCGACAATTCTGGTCGCGGGCCAGATCGTCGGAACATGGAGCCTCATGAAAACGCCAAGTGTGATGAACCTGATGCCTGAGGTGTATCCCGAGTTGTCAGCGCGCTCGGAGCGTGCCCTGGACGAGGCGCTGCTGCGGTTTGGGACATTTCTGGGGGTGCCGTGGGAAATTCAATGATAAAAGTGCCGCGAAAGTCTTGACAATAAGAACAAATGTTCTATAATCTCCGTCCACTCAACACTATTTAAGACCATGAATCCATCCCAACCACTCCCCACCATCGTACAGAAACCCGCGTTCAGCGTGGTCGGTCTGCTCATACACACCGTGCCCATGTCGCCCGACATTCCGCCGCTTTGGGATCAGCTTGTAACGCGGATGGGCGATCTGCCGCCCTCGCCGGAGCCGCGGGTGAGCTACGGCTTGATGCGCTACGACCCGGCCACGAACGCGCTGGACTACATGGCAGGGAATCCGGCTGAGTCCGGGGAGCCACCCCATGGGATGAGCCGCTGGGATGTTCCGGAGAACACCTACGCCGTGTTTGAGACCTCGCTCCCGGAGATCGGGCGAACCTTCGAATTCATCTACACCACCTGGCTGCCCGGGTCGGGCTACCAGCATGCCGTGGCGCCCTATTTTGAGCGCTATGGCGAGAACTTCAGCCCGGACAACCCGGGTCTGTCCATCTACATCCCAGTGGTGCGGGCGGCCTGAGGGTTCTGATAAGGCAATCTCCGAGGCGCCATACACCGGCTCCGCCCATGTATGGCGCCACGGAAAATATGTCTTGACACAGAGAACGCTTGTTCTAAAATGCGTGGCCTGAGGGCTGTTGGCGTCCGGGGGGATATACACGGACAACTGACGGCGTCGATATTGGCGGGTGAGGCTTCCTCGCTTGCCGCATAGGAGAGAGCTATGAGCGGTGTACGGGTCCTGGTAGGCACACGGAAAGGCGCGTTTATTCTGACGTCGGATACGCAACGGCAGAAGTGGGAGGTCAGCGGTCCGCATTTCGCGGGCTGGGAGATCTATCACGTCAAGGGCTCGCCGGTCGATCCAAACCGGTTGTATGCCTCCCAGTCAAGCGGCTGGTTCGGGCAGCTCATGCAGCGCTCGGATGATGGTGGCAAGACCTGGGCGCCGGTGGGCAACAAGTTCAGCTACGAGGGCGTTCCCGGCACGCACCAGTGGTACGACGGCACCCAGCACCCATGGGAGTTCAAGCGAGTGTGGCACCTCGAACCCTCGCTGACGGACCCCGATACCGTCTATGCCGGGGTGGAAGACGCCGCCCTGTTCCGCTCGACCGATGCCGGGCAGACCTGGCACGAGCTCGCCGGGCTGCGGGCGGTCAAAGGCAATCTGTGGCAGCCGGGCGCGGGCGGGATGTGCCTGCACACGATCGTCCTGGACCGCCACAATCCGAATCGGATCTTTGTCGCCATCTCGGCCGCGGGCGCCTTCCGGACCGATGACGGCGGCGTGACGTGGCTGCCGATCAACAAGGGCCTCAAGTCACCGTACGAGCTCCCCGACACCACAGCCGAAGTCGGCCACTGCGTGCACAACATCGCGATGCATCCGTCGCGGCCGAATGTGCTGTTCATGCAGAAGCACCGGGACGTGATGCGCACCGACGATGCTGGCGGGATGTGGCATGAGGTCAGCGGCAATCTGCCCAGTGACTTCGGGTTCCCAATCACCGTGCACGCCCACGAGCCGAATACGGTTTACGTGGTGCCGATCAAGAGCGACTCGGAGCATTTCCCGCCCGAGGGCAAGCTGCGGGTGTATCGCAGCCGAACCGGCGGCAACGAGTGGGAGGCCCTGACCCACGGGCTGCCGCAGCAGGACTGCTATGTGAATGTGCTGCGCGACGCGATGGCGGTCGATTCGCTTGATCCGTGCGGGATCTACTTCGGCACAACCGGCGGTCAGGTCTACGCCTCGGCCGACGCCGGCGACAGCTGGGCCACGATCGTGCGGGATCTGCCGGCCGTCGTGTCGGTGGAAGTTCAGACTCTGCCGTGATCGTGGTTGTGATTCCGCACCATCTGCGGACACTGGCCGGCGTGGGCCGTGAGGTCACTCTGGAGATTGAAGGCCCGGTCACCCAGCGCGCCGTGCTCGACGCGCTGGAGGCCCGCTACCCGATGTTGCAGGGGACGATGCGCGATCACGCGACCCGCAAGCGGCGGGCCTTCATCCGTTTCTTCGCCTGCGGGCAGGATCTGTCGCATGAATCGCTGGATGCGCTCCTGCCCGAGGCGGTGGTGACCGGCGCCGAGCCGTTCATGGTCGTGGGTGCCATGGCAGGCGGATAGAAACAGGTTACTGGAAACGATATCCGCCGCCCCGGCGAGCGCCGGGGCGGCGGATATCGCTTCCAAGTCAACAGTTCTGAAGGAGGCACATGGACAGCCAGACTAGAAAAACCCTAGAAGCGCTGTGGTCGGACGATGACGATGCGCGCTACAAGGCCTTCCTTGCGATCATCGCCATCACAGACGCGCCGGTCGATTGGGCATATGAGGCCTGGGACGACGCGCTCGCCCAACTCCGAAACAAGAATAATCACATTCGGGCGATTGCCTCGCAGGTGCTCTGCAATCTGGCCAAGAGCGATCCAAAGCAGCGGATGCTCAAAGACTTCGACGCCATCATGGCCGTGACCGGGGATGCCAGATTTGTCACGGCCCGGCACACCCTGCAGGCGTTGTGGAAGGTCGGCGTGGCGGGTGAGAAACAGCGCGCGCTCGTGCTCGATCGGTTGGCGCGTTTGTTCAAGGATTGCGTCTCGCACAAGAACAGCACCCTCATCCGCTACGACATCGTCGTCGGCCTGCGTCAGCTCTACGACGCGTTGAAGGACGAGCGGGTGAAGGAGGTCGCGCTGGCGCTGATTGCGACTGAGCCGGACGCAAAGTATCAGAAAAAGTACGCCGGCGTGT
>JBDSIP010000098.1:0-6444 GCA_039917915.1 Thermoflexales bacterium | reverse complement strand
CGCGACCCCCATGGCGCAGCGCGACCCCCATGGCGCAGACCCCCATGGCGCAGCCTGAAGGCTGCGCCTACAACGGAGAAGTTTCACGCACATATTTGTGCATGCGCCCCAGCACGCCCAACTCGACCTCTCCAGCGTAGAGATCGCCGTGCGAATCCACCCACAGCCCGTGCGGCCCGCCGCGAAACTCGCCCGGCCGTTCACTCTGGGCCGCCCCGCCCCACTCGGCCAGCTTCTCGCCTTCCAGGGTCCAAACGCTGATCCGTCGACCCAGCTCCGCCACATAGGCCACGTCTGCATTGGGATCGAAGAAGACGCTGTTCGGGCGAAGCAGGCCCGTGCGCTCGCCGAGAAAGACGCCGTTCAGATCGAATAACTGGATCCGATTGTTCTCGCGATCGCACACCCACACCCGGTCTAAGCGATCCATTCGGGCGGAGTGCGAAATCGAGAACTGGCCCGGTCCCTTGCCGCGTTCGCCCCACGACAGCAGCAGGCGGCCATCGGCCGAATACCGATGCACTTTGGCATTGCCATATCCGTCCGAGACAATGAGCTCACCCGCTGAAGTGACGGCCAGATCGGTCGGCTTATTGAACGGATCGCCGTCGCGCGCGCCCGGATGCCCGGGCGTGCCGAGCGTCATGACCAGTTTGCCTTGCCGATCAAACTTGAAGATCGCGTGGTTGGTCACATCGACGCAATACACGTTGTCTGCGCCGTCGATGAAAAGCCCGTGCGCGCACATCGGCGCGAGCACACCCTCGCCCCAGGTCTCGAGAAAGTTGCCGTCGCGATCAAAAACGGCCAACGGATTCTGGCTGCGTGAGTAGACAAAGACGCGGTCGCGTGAATCACACGCGATCGCCGGGATCCAGCCCCAGGTCCAACCCGGCGGCGTCTTCAGCCAGCCGTCGGCATAGGTATAGGTGTGTTCGCCCGTTCCGTATTGCATGCGTGTGCTCCAGTTGCTTCTCATCCGCGCGCATCACGCGCCCGCTCACTCTTGATCGACTCGATCAACCCGCGCATGAAGCCAATCGCGAACAGTTTGCCGCGAACCATGTAGCCCGGGTTGTCGTTCGTCTCGCCCTCCATCGTGGGCGCGTGATCGGGCCGCATCGGACCGTCGAAGCCGACCTCAAAATAAGCCCGCATCGCGTCAACCATGTCGGTCTTGCCCTCGTCGTGAAAGGTCTCCTCAAAAGCCGGCACGCTTCCACGCACGTCCCGGAAATGGGCGAAGAAGATCTTGCCGCGCCTGCCAAAATGCCGGATCGCACTCGGCACACTAACATTACCCATCGCCGCGAAGTTGCCCTGGCAGAAGGTGATGCCGTTGCTCGGGCTGTCGGCCAGATCAATCACCCGGTTGAAAGCGTCCACATCCCGCATGATTCGGGCCAGACCCAGGACGGGCGACATCGGCGGGTCATCCGGGTGCAAGGCAAGTTTGACCCGGGCGGCCTCGGCCACCGGGAGGACGCGCCTGAGGAAGTATTCGAAGTTGTCCCACATCTGGGCGTCGGTTGTCTCGCCCGCATAGGTGTTTGGCGCGTTGGCCAGATCGGCGGCGTCGAAGCGGGTGACCAGCGCGTCGCCGCGGCCGCGGACCGTGGTTGAGGTCCGCAGCCAGTTGAAAACGGCCATGAAGTTGTAGCAGTAAATCGGGATACCGGCCCGGCCCAGATTGCTGATTGTTTCGCACACCCGATCGAGGTCTTCATCCCGGCCCGGCAGGCCCAGCGTGATGCGGTCCGAGAGCTGGTAGCCCTCGATGACCGACAGGGTCAACCCTGCGGCCTCGACCCGGTTGCGCAGATGCAGGATGTCCAGATACGCCCAGCCCGGAGCCTGCACGCGTTCCGGCGCCATCGTCACGCCGGTCATCGTCGTCACGACATCGGTCATGCCAAGCTGTCTGGCCAGCCGCATATCCGTTTCGGCCAGCGGCCGGGATACCATCGCAAGTCTTATCGTCATCCCCATTCAAGTTCGGAAGCGACATCCCCGGCTTCACCTCGGATATCGCTTCCGGATATTCGTCTATTGCTGGCGCGCCATGCCCGCGGCCACGACCCGGGCATCCAACGCTGCAATGTCATCCTCGCCATCCAACACCGCGATATCGAGATGGAAATGGCGAACCTCGCCCGGCTGGATATGGCTGAGATACCCGTTCTCGCGGTTCCAGGCCCGGCCCAGCATGCTGACATTGCCCGGCTCGATGCCGGTGACATACGTTCCTTGCTCAAAGTGCCGCCACTGGTTGAGCAACGGCATTTCGGTCTGTGGAAACGTCCAGGCCAGGCCCAGCTTTAGCGCGTCGTTGACCAACCCGACGGTCACGTTGCCGTTGGCATCAGCGCGCGGGCGGTGGACAAAAACGTCGCTCGCCGGCTTCGGCACAGGCGCGTCTGCGCGCGTGTATCGGTCCGGCCCGATCTCGCGCCCGTCCCGGGAATCGGTCGTCTTCTCACTGTTGATGACAATCCGGGTGCCCTGATCCAGCACCGGGAAACCAGGATTGCAGTGATAGACAAACATGAGGGGCGCGGGCCGAATGCCCAGGTTCTCAATCCGGTCATGGATCTTGAAGCTGCGCTCGCCCAGCACGGTCGTGATTTCACGGGTGAGTTCCAGATTGACCCCAAACGGGACAGTCTCGCGAATCTTGCCCCGGATCCGGATCACGTAATCATCGGCCTCCCAGCCAGCATCGGCGGCCACATTCCGGGCGGGCAGAAACGACAATCGCCCATGCAGGCCAAGCTCCTCGTTTTCTTCGAGCGGGTCAACTTCCGGATGACCGGTGAAGGTCATCCCGCAGGTGAGGACAAGCCCGCCGTAGAACCCGCGCAGCCAGCCGCTGCCCCTGGGCTCGTAAAAAGCCGGGCCGACATCGCCCGTGCTGCTGCGAAAGCAAAGTGACATGCCCTTGTAGGTCGCGCTGGAGATGTCAAGCGCGCGACCGGGCAAGACCGAGAAGGACAGTCCAGAGGCGTTGAAAACCTCGAGCAAATCAGCGCCGCGCTCGCGGCCCTCGACGAGCTCGGCCTTGCGCACGCTCGCCAACTGGCTCATATCGCCGATTCGATCCAGAAGTTGCTGCTTGCTGTATTGCTTCCCGAATAACTTTGGCATGCGGCGATTCTAGCGTGGCCGAGCTGGTACTGGCGTGAGCACGATTTTTGGTGAGACACGCCCACCTGACAGGTCATGCCCCGACCGGGCCCACCTGACAGGTCATGCCCCGACCGGGCCCACCTGTCAGGTCATCCCCCGACCACGCCCACCTGTCAGGTCATGCCCGGGCCTCGGGCTAGAATCCTCGCCATGACCCACGGATTTGACCTCCTGCGCGAAGACACTGTTACTGAGCTTAACGCCAGGGCGTATTTGTATCGCCACCGCAAGAGCGGCGCCGAGTTGCTGTCGATCGCCAACGACGATGAAAACAAATCGTTCTCGATCGCCTTTGCCACGCCCCCCGAAGACTCGACCGGGCTGCCCCACATCATGGAGCACAGTGTGCTATGCGGATCGCGCAAATACCCGGTCAAGGAGCCCTTCGTCGAACTGCTGAAGAGCTCGCTTGCCTCGTTTGTCAACGCCTCTACCTACCCCGACAAGACGATTTACCCGCTGGCCAGCGCCAATCTGCAGGATTACTACAACCTGCTCGACGTGTATCTCGACGCGGTCTTCTATCCGCGCCTCACCCCGAGCACCCTGCAACAGGAAGGCTGGCATTACGAGCTGGACGATGCGTCCGGCGAGATGATCTACAAAGGCGTGGTCTTCAACGAGATGAAGGGCAACTACTCTTCGGGCGAAAGCATGGCCAGCTCGCGCTCGATGGAGACGCTGCTCCCCGACACGGTCTATGCCGTTGACTCGGGCGGCGATCCCAAGGTGATTCCCAATCTGACCTGGGAGCAATTCAGCGCCTTCCACAAGCGCTTCTACCACCCGTCAAACGCGCGGATCTGGATGTCGGGCGACGACGATCCGCAGCGCCGGCTCGAGATTCTCGACGGCTGGCTTAGCGCCTTCGAGCGCGCCGACGCGCATGCTGACATCCCCCTGCAGCCTCGCTTCGACGCCCCGCGCCGGGTCGCCATGGGCTATGACGCCGGCGAAGAAGCCGAGGACAGCCCGCGCGCCTTTGTGGTCGTGAACTGGCTGACGGACGAGACCCTCAACCCCGAGGCCATGATGGCCCTCACGATGCTCGAGTACATCCTGGTTTCGACCCCCGCCTCGCCCTTGCGCCAGGCGCTGATGGCGAGCGGGCTGGGCGAAGATTTGGCTGGCGACGGCTTTGTCGACGCCATCCGGCAATCGACGTTCGGGGTCGGGCTCAAGAACATCAAGGCCGAGGACGCCGGCGCAATCGAAGCGCTGGTCCTCGCCACCCTGCGCCGCCTGGCCGACGACGGCATCGACCAGGACATGGTCGACGCCGCCCTCAACACGATCGAATTCCGCCTGCGCGAAATGAACACCGGACGCTATCCACGCGGCCTGGCGATGTCGGTGGCCGCCTTGAGCACCTGGCTCTACGGCGGCAACCCTTTGGCGTCCCTGCGATATGAAGCCCCCATCGCTGCGGTCAGGGCCGCCCTGGCCCGCGGCGAGCGCTATTTCGAGACCTTGATCCGCACCCGCCTGCTGGACAACCCGCATCGGGTCACCTTGCTGCTACGGCCCGACCCGACCCTGCGCGCCCGCGAGGACGCCGCCGAGACCGACCGGCTGGCCAAGGCCCGTGCCGCGATGGCGCCGGACGAAGTCGACGCCGTTATCGCGAACACGCATGACCTGCGTGCGCGCCAGGCCGCGCCCGACAGCCCTGAGGCGCTGGCCACCATCCCGGCCCTCAAGCCAGAAGACCTTGAGCGAGCCATCCGCCAGGTGCCCGGCGCGCTGCGCGACCTGGAAGGCACAACGCTCTTCCACCACGACCTGAACACCAACGGCATCGCCTATGTCGATCTGGCTTTCGACGCCGCCGCGCTGGCCCCGGAAGACGTGCCATTTCTCGGATTTCTCGGCCGGATTCTGCTCGAGATGGGCACGGCGACCGAGGACTACACCACCCTGGCCCGGCGCATCCGGCGATTGACGGGCGGGATCAGTTCGACCGGCTTCCATGGCGTGCCGCGCGGTGCTCAGCGCGCCCAGTCCCGCAGCATTCTGCGGGCCAAGTCCACCACTGAGCGGGCCGGCGCGCTATTCGAAATCCTGCGCGATATTCTGCATTCGTCGACGACCGACAACCGCGAGCGCCTGCGCCAGATCGTGATCGAGGAAAAGTCGCGTCTGGAAGGAAATCTGCTCCCGAGCGGGCATGGCTACGTCCTGTCGCGCCTGGGCGCGCAGTACTCACCGGCCGACTGGGTGGCCGAACAGGCCAGCGGATTCGCGGGGTTGACCTTTCTGCGCGAGTTGGCCGCCCAAATCGATGCGGACTGGCCGCGCGCGCAGACCCGCATCGACGCCGTCAAGGCCGCGCTCATTAATCGGTCAGGACTGATCATGAACGTCACCCTTGATGCCCAACGCTGGACGTCCATCCAGCTCCTTGCCGAGGCTTTCCTGGCCAGCTTGCCCGCCCAGACGGGCGTCCGCCCGCGCCCGCGCTACACCCTGCCGCGGGTCAACGAAGCCTTCAGCCTGCCCAGCCAGGTCAACTTCGTCGGCAAAGCCGCCCGACTCTACGAGCACGGTTATGCGCTGCATGGCTCGGTGATGGTCGCCTCCAAATATCTGCGGACGACCCATCTGTGGGAACGGGTGCGGGTGATGGGTGGCGCGTACGGCGGATTCTGCCGCTTCGACCCGCTCTCGGGCGTCTTCACCTACGTCTCCTATCGCGATCCAAATCTGCTGGGCACCCTGGCCAACTACGACGCGAGCGGGGCTTTTCTGCGCGAGCACGAGGTCAGCGCCTCCGAGGTCGGCCGCACCATCGTCGGGGTGATCGGCGAGCTGGACGCGTATCTGCTGCCGGATGCCAAAGGCTTCACGGCGCTGCAGCGGCACATGCTCAACCAGACGCCGGAGTACCGCCAGAAGCTGCGGGATGAAGTGTTGTCGACGACCGCCCGGGACTTGATTCAGTTCGCTGACGCCCTCGACGCGGTCCGTGTGCACGGCACGGTTGTCGTCCTGGGTGGGCCGGGCGCAATCGACGCGGCCAACGAAGTGCGGCCAGGCTTCCTCGACGTCGACAGACTGCTCTAGAAAACAACCGAAATTCCGCCATGGGCTTCGCCCATGGCGGAATTTCGCATTTTCAGGGCACTACTTCATGGAGGCCATGAGCTTGTCCAGCGTCGCGCGCTCGGGACGGACCTTGGCTTCGGGCAGGAGCGCCAGGGGCACATCGCCCAAGCGCTCGACTTCAGCCAGGCTCGGGCGGCTCTGGTCAAGATAGAT
>JBDSIP010000097.1:0-3491 GCA_039917915.1 Thermoflexales bacterium | reverse complement strand
ACCTAGATATGCAACGCGTTCGCGTCGGTTCTTCAGGCGTCGAGACGCAATAACTTGGACCGCCCAATTGCAAGGTTTCTGAAAGTCTAATTTCGTTGTGCGATAGCCTATCCGGACCGGACCAGCGCGAGCATCTCCTCTGTCTGAATCACTGAAAACATGGACGCTGCAGAGGACGCGGACAGGATCTCGAAGGCGGAGGGTAGCCGCCGCCACCTGCGTCATCCGGCGTGGAATCCATTCCGAAATCTCAACACCCGTCATCCCGCGCGAAACTCCGGCCTACGCCGGAGTGACGGCGGGACCCATACCGCGGCTGGGCGATATCGCGGCCCTCGCGCCGGGTGGGGCACCCAGGGCGTTTCCCTGGGCTGGCATGGGCCGCCCCTTCGGGGCTTTGGGACTGTCCAATCGCAGGGTTGCCGACGAGCTAATTTCGTTGTGCCGGTCGGAACTTACCGCCGTTTGTCAGGCTTTGCAGGATCGACGATCGGCAGGGCGCCGAACCCGCGCCGGAACTCGGCCGTGTTGCGGGTGATCAGACCTCTGCGCTGTTGGGCGAAGGCGCCGATCAAAATGTCGGCGATGGGGCGCTTGCCGGTCAGGCCGGCCCGCTTGGCTATCACATACGCGTTCCAGGCCTTCATCGCCGCCCTCGTGTCATCAGGGGTCCAGAGGGTGTCCATCGGAATGCCCAGCCCGTCACAGAAGCCGCGCACGCGCGCCGGCTTGCCACCCAGCGCCGGCGCGATTTCGACCAGGGTCACCGGGCAGGCCACGAGGCCCTCCCCGCGCAACTGGTCGAGAGCCCGAGCAGATCCCAGCCCGAATTGCGGGTCGCCCAGTGCGATATCGAGCAACACGCAGGTGTCGACCACCCAGCTCATTCGTCGGCCTCGCCCGCCCTGAGCACCTCCATCATCTTGGCCGTTGTCGCGGGGAGCCCGGGGTTGAGACGCCGCGCATATCCGATCATGGCCACGGCGCTGGGCGGGGTCTTGACGTTTTCGGGAATGACCACCCGTAGCTCGTGGTCAGAGATGAACTCCCACCGGAGGGCCTGGCCGGGCGCGAGCCTGGCCTTCCTCCGGATCGCGGCGGGGACGGAGGTCTGACCGCGATCGGTGAGGGTGGTCGTCATGTCATCCATGACGACATGATATCATGTCATCGTATCATGTGAGGCCTAGGGCGGCGACTGGTGTCTGGATCACGGACTCGGAGGATGACCTGGATTGCATGGATGTGCGCGTGGCTGCCGTGGGTCGCCATTGGCTTCCCGGCAGATGTCATCTCGCGCGCACGGGTGGGTTCCTTACCGCGGATGGTCGGTATTGCGGCGGTAGAGAATCGAATTGGGGCAGTTCGCGGGCGATTCAGTCGGCTAGCCCAGGCTGAGCATTCGCGACAGCGCCGCGCGGATGTTTTGAAGGTCTTCCGCGGCGATCAGCCCAAGCGGCCCTTCGATCTCATGATGTTGCACAGCCTGGATGCCCTGGACGTTCGCAAACGATTTTTCGCGGAACAAGCGTTTTGAGGTCATGGGCACCTCATACCAACTCTGGCGGAAGGCAGTGGTGATTGGAACACAGGCCGATAACGCCCGCGGCGCGTCGGGGTCTTCGATGGACACAACCACCATCAACCGCACTTTGCCGCCGATGCCGAGGTCGACCCGATAGAGCTCGCCTGGTTTAGTCGTCATCGCTCGCATCGAGTGCCTTTTGACGTTGCTCGCGGCTCAGAAGCAGGTCTGTGTTGTCATGGGCGTCGGGTGGCAGGCGAAGCGGGAACGGCAGGCCGCGGGTAAGGCGAACCTGCCCCAGGAAGATCCGGATCGCTTCGGACGGGGTGATCCCAAGCGCCTCGAAGATCTGATCGGTCTCAGTCTTAAGTTGGGACGGCACCCTCGCCCGGATGGTTGCTTCTCGCGTGTTCATGACCCGATTGTAGCCCAATTGAGCAATCTTGCGCTACGAATCGTTAGGTCGTCCTGGAGGGGCTGGGTGGATCGGGCGGGTGTGGGGCAGTGATTATTGATGTTGAGGATCGCACGCG
This sequence comes from Thermoflexales bacterium, assembly GCA_039917915.1. Classification (GTDB taxonomy): domain Bacteria; phylum Chloroflexota; class Anaerolineae; order J036; family Brachytrichaceae; genus Brachythrix. Next base: position 1,433 of record JBDSIP010000097.1, on the reverse strand, counting down.
CAGAGTCTGTGGCGTCGCGAAGCCATTGCCTGGGCCGGCCTCACTATATGAAGCGCGACCGGGCGGTGCGCTCTGACTATTTGCCGAACCTGTCGATCAAACCGTTGTCGAAGGTCTCTTTCTTGCCTTCGAGGATGTCTTCGATCGTTTCGAGAATAGCCGTCAGCCCGGTTTCGTGCTTGGCCGAGAGCCCGTCAAAGCCGGTGAGTTTATTCTGGTAGCTTCGCACAACCGTGAGCGCGGGGGCGATCGCCTTTGTCGAGCTCTTGACGTCGCTGGCATTTTTCCACTGCCTTGAGCTTGGCCGTCAAACCTTCGTCGAAGGACTTGAAGAACTTCGCCAGGGCCTCCTTCTCTTCCTTGTCGTAGGCGCTGGACTTGGCTTCTTTGGCGGCGGTCGCCTTGACCTTGGACCATACCGTCGTCAGGTTCCGGGCGATGTTGATCGTCTGTTGGAGCTATCGTTCTTCCATCGAGGGCGGGCGAGGCTTTAGAGTCATGATGGCGAGAGTATAGGGTTGGCGGCGGGGCTGTCAACACGCGGTTTGCGGACCCCTCGGCGCCGAACAGTTGAAGGGTTGGACCGGTCGCAGAATGGGTTTTCGGGGCTACTGAGGTCTGAATCACGGATGCGGAGGAAGACCCGGATTGCGCGGAAAGGCTCGTGGCTGCTGCATGACGCCATTGGCTTCCCGGCGCACAGGCGTGCGGCCACCCCCGTCGGAATCACGGAAAACACAGACGCTGCAGATGACGCGGACAGGATCTCGAGGGCGGAAGGTAGCCGCCACCCGTGTCATCCGGCGTGGGATCCAGGCCGCAACCTCAACACCCGTCATCCCGCGCGAATGCGCGGGACCCATACCGCGGCCGGGCGATATCGTTCCGAAGCGGCGTCAAACGCGGCCGAATCGACCCAGATACGCGTCAAACCGCTCATCGTCGTCGGGCCGAGGGAGAAAGAAGCCATTGGCCCGCAACTGCCGGACCGCCTGCATGGCTTCTGGATCGGTCATCCACCCGCGCTCGATGGCACGGGCGATCAGGCCCAGCGTCCCAATGACACGCACACCCATTTGCCCGGCGGCCTGGCGCGCCTTGCGGTCGTCGATCACCGCCGTGCCTCCGGTATCGCGCGCAAGCAGAAGCGCTTCGATTTCGCCGGGCCCCAATTCGGCGCTGAGACTTCGGAGCAGGGCCAGGTCCTCGGGGCCCGCCTCGGCCCGGCCCACGGTCAAATGATCGCGGCAAAACTGCTCATAGTCGAGTCGTGTTTCGGGGCGGAGTTCCTCCAGCACAGCCGCCGGGGCGACGAGCATCGCTTCGGTCGTGAGATGCCGCAGCAACTCCTGCAGCGTGTCACGATGCCCGAAGTTGAACAGGGCGGCGGCGTCGAACACCAGCGGGTCGTGAATCACGAAGGGTCAGAACAA
>JBDSIP010000096.1:0-3182 GCA_039917915.1 Thermoflexales bacterium | reverse complement strand
CGGCCAGCAATTAAACATGGATACACAGGATGAACAGGATGGTTTTATCCTGTTCATCCTGTGTATCCATGTTTAATTGCTGGCCGCTACAATCGAACCCGTGAGCGCCTCCATTGCCGCATCCCTCGCCCGTGTGCGCACCCGCATTGAACGGGCCGCCGCGCATGCAGGGCGCGACCCCGCGACCGTCAAGCTTGTGGCGGTGTCCAAGACGTTTCCCGCCAGCGCTATCTTGGAGGCGTATGCCGCCGGGCAGCGCGATTTTGGCGAGAACCGGGTCGAGGAGGCCCTGCCCAAGTTGACCCAGCTCGGGCCGCGGCCAGGTCTGCGCTGTCACCTTATCGGGCATGTGCAGTCGCGCAAGACCAGCGACTTCGGCGGCGAGTTCGCCTTGATCCACTCGGTGGATACGCTGAAACTGGCCACCCGCCTGAGCACCCGGGCCATCGCCCAGGACCGGCCGCCGCAGGACATTCTGCTCGAATGCAACGTAAGCGGCGAGGCGAGCAAAGAAGGCTTCGCCTTTGCCGGCTGGGAGCGCAATCCTGGCGTGCGCGAGGCCTTCGTCGCAGACGTAGCCCGCATAACGGCTTTGCCTGGTGTGCGCGTGCGCGGGCTGATGACGATGGCGCCAGTCGTCGTCGACCCTGAGCAGACCCGGCCGATCTTCGCCAGCCTGCGCCAGGCGCGCGACCTGCTTCACGGCCGCATCGCCGGCATGGAGGCGCCCGAGCTCTCGATGGGGATGACCGACGACTTCGAAGCCGCCATCGCCGAGGGCTCAACCCTGGTCCGGATCGGGCGCGCGATATTCGGGGCGCGATGATCGAGTTCCCGGCGGCCCTGCTGCCGCTGCTCGAGCAGGCCCGGGCCAGCGCCGCCAAACGGCACATCTCCATCGCCCTGGTGGGCGGTTCAGTCCGCGACCTGCTGCTTGGGCGCGCGCCGCACGACCTCGATTTCGCCGTTCTCGGCGACGCGATCGGCCTGGCCCGCGCGGTCGCCAACGCCCTCAGGGGAGCGTTCTACGTCCTGGACGCCGAGCGCGGCACGGCCCGGGTCATCGTCGACGACTTGATCCTCGACTTCGCCCGTTGTCGCGGGGCGACTCTGGATGAAGATTTGCGCGGGCGCGATATCACCCTCAATGCCATCGCCGCGCCGCTCCCACCAGACGGGCCGATACAGGGCCTGATGGCGCTCTACGATCCGCTCGAGGGCGCGCGCGATTTGGACGAGAAGGTGATCCGGCTGGCGTCGCCCGACGCCGTCACCAACGATCCGGTCCGAGCCATGCGGGTGGCCCGCTTCGCCGCCGACCTCGGCGCCCGGATCGATCCCGCGGCAGAGGCCGCCGCGCGCGCAGCCGCGCCCCGGCTGGCCGCCGCGGATGGCCCCAGCGCCGAGCGCACGCGCGATGAACTGCTCAAGGCGCTGTCGCTCCAGGCTGCAAGCGCGGCGGTGGACAAGCTCGAAGCGCTGGGGCTGCTCAACGTCGTCGTGCCCGAAGCCGCGACACGCCAACCCGCGGCGTTGCGAGCCATCGATGCCCTGCTCGAGCAGGCGGCCACCCGCAGCCCCGGGCTCAGCGCCCGCCTGGCCGAACCGCTGGCCAACGCCCCGCGCCTGGCGCTCTTGAGACTGGTTGCGTTGTGCGCAAGCGCGTCCCCGGCCGCGGTCGAACGGCGCGGGCGGGCCCTCAAGCTCAGCGCGGCCGAGTTCGAGCGGGCCAGGGCGATCCGGGCCAGCGCGACGCTGACCGAAGCCCTGCTCGAAGCGCGGGCAGAGTACCGCTGGATGCGGGCGGCCCGCGAGGCCGCGCCCGAGGCCGCTTTGCTTGGCATGGCTCTCAACCCCGCTCTGATTGAGCTCGGCTGGTCGCTGCTGGATCACTATGAGGCGCGCTTCGCGCCCGAGGTCGCGCCCGCGCCGCTGCTGGGCGGTCAGGATATATTGGATTTGGGCGTTGTGCCCGGTCCGGCGGTCGGGGCCGCGCTCGAGGCCGTCCGCGAGGCTCAGATGATTGGCGCGATCTCTTCTCGGGAAGAGGCTCTGGCCCTGGCGCGAGGTGTGTTGCGCCAGAGGTGATGGGTGGCTGGCGACTCGCGCGCCCTGCGGTGATGCCTTATCGCCCACTCGCGTTGGGGAGACTGGCTCGGGATGCGTCCGAGACCACCCGGCGTCTGGAGACCGACCAAATCGCGAAGCGGAAATACGACGCGAGCGCGGACGCTGACAGATTTGTCATCGAGCGGCTGGCCGAGGTCGCGAACAAACACGGCGTTCGCCGTGCCCAGATCGCGTTCGCCTGGCTTCTGCATCAGAAACCGTCGTGGCGCCGGTGGTTGGCGCGACGAAGATCCCGCAACTGGAGACCGCCGTTGCGTCCCTGTCCGTCAAGTCGACCGCCGGGGAGCTCGCGTATATGGAAGCGCCGTATACGCCGCATCCTATCGTGGGGCACAGTTAAGGCGGATGCGCTTTGTGTAGCCAGCGGCTACACGCAATACTATACTGGCGTCAGGAGACAACAGTGGCTGTATTGCATATTCGCAACGTTCCCGACGCGCTGTATGCGCGCGCCCAGGAATTGGCGGCCGCGCGCGGCGAAACGCTCAGCGCCATGGTCGTCGATCTCCTGCAGGCGGCAGCGGATCGCGGAGCCGCAGCGGAGCGCCACATGCAGGCCATCCGGCGCCTGCGCCGCCAGATGACGACGCGAAAGACCGGCAAGGTCTCGGCCGCCGATCTGCTCGCCGAAACGCGCATTGAGGCTGAGTCACGGCTGGCCCGTTAGACAGGCGGGACTACGTGATCGACGCCTCCGTCATCGTCAAGGCTTTTGTCGGTGGCGATGCGGCCGAAGCCTGTGTCGCCATACTCGAATCCGTCATCGGGCATGGAGGTGTATCGCACGCCCCCGGCGTCATCTACTACAAAGTGGCCGGCGCGCTCAGGAGATACGAGATGCGCGCGGGTTACGCGACTATGCGCGACGATATCGCGACCCTGGAGGACCTGGCGCTGACGACTGTGCCGGCCAGGGAGCTCTTGCTGCCGGCGGTCGAGATCGCGCACCGGCACGCCATCGGCATGTCCGACGCCTTTTACGTGGCGCTCTCAGAACGACTCCGCATCCCGCTGATCACGGTCGATCGACGCCTGGTGGCCGCATGCGCGAA
>JBDSIP010000095.1:0-6694 GCA_039917915.1 Thermoflexales bacterium | reverse complement strand
GAGTTCGGAGGAGGTCCCACGGATAGCCAGCGTGCAATTCAGCCCGATAACGCGATGTCATCCAGGCCAGGTCGTGATGCCACAGGATACGCGCGGGCCGGCGCAGGCCATGCAATGCGGCCGTGAGCGCCAGATTCTTGTTCAGCGAGGCCACGTTGTGGGCGATCAACACGTCGCAATCGCGCAACTCCCGCTCGAGCTCGCGCTGCAGGCTGTCCCGCGTGCCTTCGAACCCGGCCGGCACCCGCCCCAAGTCCAGTTCGGCCTTGAGCGCCATGATTTCGGGATGGCGCGAATCGAGGCGCGCCAGCACCCGAATTGAGATACGGCCATCGAATGCCGCGCCCCGCCCGGCCAAGATCGTCACGCGGTGCCCGGCATCCGCCATCAGCCGGGCATGGTGCGCAAGCACACTTTCCACGCCACCGACGATGGGCGGCGCGGAGTAGTGAACGAGAACGATGTTCACACCGCCTCACCAAAGCAGTCGGCAAGGAGAACACGCAGGCGCCGCTCCAGCACCGAGAACGAAAAATGGCGGCGCGCCAACGCATAGTTGCGCTCCGACTGCCGGGCCGTTTCCTCGGGATGGGTGAGCACGTGACGCGCGCGCTCCAGGGTGCTGTCGCTGATATAACCATCAAACTCGATCACCTCGAATCCCTTCGGCTTGATATCAACGTCATAGATCGAGTAATTGTTCACCACAATCGGGCGCTTGTAATACACCGCCTCGAGGAAGGCATTTCCAAACCCTTCGATTGACGAAGGGTAGGTTACCAGATCGGCGTGCGGATAGACATCGCCCAGCGTATAGGTTTTCCGCCCTTCCGGCGTAAAGCCCCGCTGGTCGCCGACAATCGCAGACTCAAAGTTGATTTTTACATTCAGCAGATTGGCGAACTCACGCACGCGCTTTTCATAGTCCGTGCCTTCATCGCCCGACGCGTGCGAAATCACGAGTTCGGCCGGCAGCCCGAGCCGGCGGGTGAGTTCGATGGCATGTTCGATGCCTTTGCGCTGAATGATGCGAGTGGGCTGCAACAACAAGTATTGCCCATCTCCCACGCCGAGATCAGCCCGAACATCGCGCGTGTAGTTGTCGGGCGGGGGCGGCGGCGTCTCGAAGTCCATCACATTCGGGATGACCATCGCCCCAATTCCGTGCCGCGACGCAATTTGCTGAGCCTGGACGGAGTTGATCACCACGTGCCGAATCGATGGCAGGACCGGCGGAAATGCCGCAGCGATGTAGTCACCCACGCAATTCACCATGAAACGCTGGCGCTCCCAGTGAAAATCGTGGTGATGGGCAATGACCGGGTAGCCCGTCTCGGCGACGAACTCCGTGATGGCGAGACCGAGAGGCAGGTTGATTGGGATGGTGAGAGCGTTTTCGGTGATAAGCAGGTCCAGCTTGAATTTGCGCGCGAATTGGTAGAGGTGTTCCTTGAAGTATTCCTTCAGCTCCTGGATTTTCCGGGTCACACGCGCCGGGCGAATCTGCATGGCGAAGAAATCCTGATGCAGCGACTCAATTTCAGGGTGCATCTCGCGCCCGTGGTGAAGCGTCCCCCACGGCGCCGCGTAGGCGGCCTGGTTGATCGCCTCAATGGTCGGGTGCCGATAGAACGCTTCCGGAACGACGTGGCTGCGCTCGGGCGGGCGGTCGCATTCGCCACAGAAGTAGTAGCTGGAATGGCCCAACCGCTCGAGCACGCTTGACCATTTCGCGGTCTCGAGCGAAACGCCATCGGTGCCAGCAAAGCGCGTGGAAATGAAGCCTATGTTTCGGGAGGTGGTCACCTTGATTCTCCGCCAGAGTCAGGACGCATTGCACTCAACGAACGCGGCACGAAGGGCGGCGATCGTATCGCCCAACGGGGTGAACTCATGCCCGAGATAGCCCGTGTAGCCGGCCTCGGAGAGCGCCCGGACGATGCCGCGATAGTTCATCTCCTGAGGCAGATTCGGATCAGCAAAGTCATGCCGGCCGGGGTTGCCGGCCGTGTGCATATGCCCGATCCAGGCCAGGTTGTCGCGCATGGTCCGGATGACGTCGCCCTCCATAATCTGCATATGATAGATGTCGTAAAGCAGCTTTGCGGCCGGGCTGCCGACCCGCTTGCACACATCGACCCCCCACGCCGTTCGGTCAGCCTGATAACCTGGATGATTGACCTTGCTGTTCAGCAACTCCAGGTTGAGGCTCACCCCGCGCGCCTCGGCCAGCGGCGCGACAAGGCGCAAGCATTCGGCGCAAGCCTCGCGGGCATCCTCATCGGTCTGGCCCGGATTAACGTTGCCGCTGAAACAGATCAGCCCGGGAATGCCCAGATCCGCCGCCAGGGCAATGCTTTCGCGCAGCTCAGCCGCGATGCGCGGGTGATTGGCCCGTTTGTTCAGCCCATCCTTGAGCGCCAGGTGGCCGCACATGCTGGAAATGGCCAGCCCGGCCGCGCGCGCCGCCGCGACCACGTCGACAAAACGCGCGTCGTTTTCATTCCGCTGCCACAGCTCGACCGCTGGATACCCGATTGCGCGGGCGGCTTCGAACAAATCCAGCAGCGGCTGGCCGGCCTGGCGAAAGTTGGGGAAGCAGAAAGATTGTTTGATCATGGGTAGTCCAGGATGATTTTCATCGCCTCAGCCGGGCGCGTGTCGAGCAAGGCATAGGCGGCCGCGGCATCGGCATATGCAAAACGGTGGGTAACCATCGGCTGCCAGATCAAACGACCGCCTTCGAGCAGTGCGACCGCGGTCTCGCGCACGCGCTGGAGCGTCCACATCGGATGGCAGCGCAACGAATTGCCCCAGACCGGCATCGAACTCACCATTTGCGGCCGATTGTGATGCCATTCTCCGCCCAGTTCGAGCCCGGTCTGGCCGGTCTTGTAATACCCGGCGCAGGCGACGATGCCGCCCTGATGCACGGCTCGCAAGGCCGCCTGCAAGCCGCTGTATGCGCCGCTGAATTCGATCGCGGCATCCACGCCCTTGTGGCCGGTCAAACGCTTGATCTCGAGTCCAGCATCGCACTCGCGCGGGTTGAGAGTCTGGTCGACGCCCATCGCGCGGGCCAGGGCCAGGCGCGATTCGATGACATCGACCGAGGTCACCTGTACGGCACCCTGCAAGCGGGCGATCTGAGCGGCGAGCAGCCCGAGCACGCCGCAGCCAAAGACCGCCACCCGATCACCGACCTTGACCTGGGCGTCGTGGACGGCCGCCAGGGCAAACAGGGCCGGGTCAGTGAACAACGCGCCTTCGGCCGGCAGGTTCTGGGCGAGCGGGAAGAGATCCGTCTCGGCCAGCACGTTGGTCGGCTGGTGGAGCATGCTGCCGTGGACGAGGTCGCCTGGCGCAAAGCGAGTCGCGTCAGGGCCAAGCGCGATGACCTCGCCGACCGCCCACGAGCCCAGGCTGACCGGGTAGAAGGGTTGGGCGGGATCGCGCGGGATAAAAGCCCGCCACTCGCGGTCAAACTCGGCGTTGCGAAACGGCGTGGCGCCGGTGTAGAGGGCCATTTCAGTGCCCTGCTTGATCCCGCTGATGCGCGTCCGTACCCGCACCTGGCCCGACCCGAGGGCGGATTCATCGTAGGAACGGAATTCAATTTCGCGCGGGGCGGTGACCTGATATCGGATGGGCATGTGTCAACAATCTCCATTCCCGGGACAAGGATCAGAACATGCGGTTATGAAACACAACCTTGATGTGTTGCGCGCATTCCAGCAGCGTCACGCCGCCATTCTCAAGGCTGAATTCCGGGATGGCGCCGCCAACCAGCGCGCAACCAAGCGCCACGCGCATCATCTCATTGAAGAAGCCCAGATGCGCGATGACAACAACATCGTCATCCGAGTTCAAATGCTCGGCCATGAGCCATTTCCAAGCGCGATTCGCGCGTGCAGCGCGGGCCGGTCCCTCTTCAAATGGATCCCGCCACCATCCGTCTTCCGCGAGATCTTCAGGCAGAATCAGACCCGGATAGAGTTGGAGGAGCGCTGAGCGGCCCTGACCCGAATGGATCGTGCGCGTGCCCGCGCGAGGATCATCCGAGAACAGGCCGCCCACCTCGTGCAGTTCAACCCGCGCGCGCGGAGGTGTATTCAGCTCCCGTGACACGATCAGGGCGCTCTGGGCCGCGCGACGCAGGAGGCTGGTATATAGTGGCGGCGGGGATTTGGCCAATTTCGACAGGGCTCTGGCTGCTGTCGCAACCTGAGATCGTCCCAATTCGGTCAGTTCCGGATCGGATTCGTAGACAAGCCGGATGCCGCTTGCGTCCCAGCGCGCATTGCTGGTCGATTGCCCATGCCGCAGGAAGAATAAGCGCATTGTTGCGCGAGTATAGCCGCCAGGCGTGTGGCAAACGCCGCCCGCGCGAGCGCTTGAATCACGGCCAGACCCTATGGAAACACACGCCGAACCCCTCAACATCTTTATCCCGATCACCGCGGCTGATCAGGCGCAATGGTTGATGGCCACCGCTGCCGCCCTGTCCTCACCGAATGCGCATGGCTCAATCAGCGTGCTGGGTCTGACCCATGTCGACGAGGGCCAGCCGATCAGTTCCGGGACGCGCGCGGCCCAGCATTTGAATGAGCAATTGCAGGCGCTGTTCGCCGACAATCCCGCAGTGAGCCTGCTGCCGCAGCGTGTGGTGGCCAGCCAACCTTGGCCGGCGGTAAACGACATCGTCCGTGAACATGCCGACGAAAACACGCTCCTCCTCCTTCCATGGAACAAGGGGGAACTCTATGCCGGGATAGACGTTCACTTGGCGCTGCAAGCGCCGCCGTGCGATATGGCGGTGTTCAGCCCGATCCGCGGCCGCAAGCGAATCCGGCGAATACTTCTGCCGGTGCGGGGCGGTTCTTTCGCGGCCCTCGGGGCGAACATCTCGTTGCAGCTTGCGCGCCAAACGGGCGCGCGCATCACCTTGATGCACGTTCACGGCGCGAAGGACACAACTAACAGCTCCGATATGCGCCGGGAGTTCGCCCAGCTCTACTCGAGCCATCCCGAGTTCTCGGATCACGTCCATGTCAGCGGTGATCCCATCCGGGCCATCATGCGCGAGATGCGGACGCACCAGGCCATCGTCATTGGCGCCAGCGCGGCGCCTGGCGCGGCGATCAGTCCGCTCGCGCTGAAGATGCTGCCTCGCGACGACGTGCTCACGCTGGTCATTCGAACGCGCGCGCCGTTTGCGCTTTCACCTCTGCCCGCCGAGCCCGCCCTGGCTGCACCACGCGCGTTTACGTCGTACCGAGTGGACAAATGGTTCGCCGAACACACCTTCCACTCGCGCGAGTTCGCCGACATCGGGAAACTGGTCGACCTGAAGCGCCGCCAGAACCTGACCATCAGCCTTGGATTGCCGGCATTAAATGAAGCTGAAACGGTGGGCAATGTGATCAGTACGATCAAGTCTGCGTTGGTCGACGACGCGCCGCTACTCGACGAGATCGTCCTCATTGACAGCAACTCGAGCGACGGCACCCGCGAAATCGCGGAAGCCTGTGGTGTTCCATGGGTGATCCATCAGGATTTGCTGCCGGATCTGGGCGGGCGGCGCGGGAAGGGTGAAGCCTTGTGGAAGAGCCTCCATGCGCTGCGTGGAGACCTGATCGCCTGGATCGACACCGATATCGTGAACATCCATCCCCGTTTTGTCTATGGCATTCTGGGCCCGTTGATCGTGAACCCTAAGATTCAGTTCGTGAAGGGCTTCTATCAGCGCCCCATCCGGGTGGGGGATCGCATCCAGGCCGCCGGCGGCGGGCGCGTAACGGAACTCCTGGCGCGCCCGATTATCAACATGTTCTATCCCGAACTGTCGGGGTTCGCCCAGCCCCTGTCAGGCGAATACGCCGGACGGCGCGAGGCGTTTGAGCGCATTCCGTTCTACTCCGGCTACGGCGTCGAAACGGGGATGCTGCTCGAACTGCTGAATCAGTTCGGCCTCGACGCGCTCTCTCAAGTGGACCTTGAAGAGCGGGTCCACCGCAATCAGGAGCTTCAGTCGCTCAGCAAAATGTCGTTCGCGCTCCTGCAGGTCTTCATGGAGCACATGGCGGAGACGAAGCGCATCCAGCTCTTGGGCGACATGGAGCGCACAATGAAGCTTCTCCGCTCGGACGACAGCGCGTTCTATCTCGAGGAGATCGACATCGTCGAGCAGCGGCGCCCGCCCATGCGGGACGTGGCCGAATACGCGGCCGCCCGCGCGGCGAGACTAGGCGCCTGACCGGCAAGAGGACGGACGCGCAGCCCGACCGGATCAAGCCATTCGGACCATATCGAGCACGACCGCGGCGGCGCTGTATGGATGTGAACCGCGCCCTAAGCCTGTGAACGGGTTGAAGAACTCGTGCGGGCCGGAGCGGAGAAGCAATGCCGCGCTGCGCCGCGCGATCTCCAGGGCGAGGGTATCGAATCCGTAGCGGCGAAGCCCGTGGAAGATCTGCCAGTTCACCTGAAGCCAGACGTTGCCCCGCCAATACCGGTCGGGGTCGAAGGCCGGATGCTCTGGCGGGACAGTCGACAGTGGGTACGGCGTCCGGGCCAGGCAGCGCTCGATCTGTCCGGCGAGCTCGCGCGCCATCTCGGGAGTGGCGCATCCGCCAAGCAGAATGGTATATTGCTGCGTGCCGCCATCGCACAACGGCGTTTCATCCTGACCAGA
>JBDSIP010000094.1:0-4905 GCA_039917915.1 Thermoflexales bacterium | reverse complement strand
TTCAACAAGTGACTTACGATCGTTGCGCCTTCTCTGATGACACAATCCGACCGTCCCGCCGTGATGCGGGGCACCCTTGGCCTTTTCCTCACCCAAAGCGTGGCCTCGACAGCCTTCCTCGCGGCGTCAACGGTCAACGCCATCGTCATCACCCAGCTCACGGGCTCGGCCAACTTTGGCGGCGTGCCGAATGCCGTGGTCCTGATCGGCAACGCTGCGGGCGCCTACACCCTCTCGCGCGTCATGCTCCGAATCGGACGCCGGAATGGGCTGCTCATCGGGTCGGCTTTTGGCGCGGCCGGCGCAGCGCTGGCGGGGTTCAGTGTGATCGGCGGAGCCGCATTGGCCTTCCTGCTCAGTCTCGTCATCATGGGGTTTGGACGTGGCACGCTTGATCAGGGCCGATTCGCCGCCGCTGATCTGTATCCCGCCAACCAGCGCGCGCGCGCTATCAGCGTTGTGGTCTGGGGTGGCACGATCGGCGGAATCATCGGGCCGCAGCTCGCCGCGCCAGCCAGCAATCTGGTGGCCAGCTTCGGTGGAGATCGCTTGGGCGGTCCTTATTTCGCCACAGCCGCGTTATTTGCCGTGACGGCCGTGGCGATCCTGGCACTCCTTTCCATCGACTGGAACGGCATCGCCACGCGAGTCGGCTCGTCAATGACCCCGACCGCTGCCGTCGAGCGCATCTCCATGCGCCAATTGCTCTCGCGCCGCGATGTCGCGCTCGGCATTGCGACGATGGCCTTTGCCCAGGCGCCCATGACGATGATGATGTCCATCGTCAGCCTGCATATGACCCACCACGGTCACACCCTGGACGCAGTTGGGGCAGTCATTTCGCTGCACGTGTTGGGGATGTTCGCCTTTTCGCCCGTGTGGGGAGCCCTGGCCGATCGGATGAGCAAACGCGTGCTGGTGCTGATTGGCGCCCTGGTCTTGATGCTCGGCTGCTTGCTGGGGCCCGTCTCGAATGAGCTGATCCCGATAGAGGTAGCGCTGTTCTTTGTCGGCCTGGGCTGGAGCATCTGCTATGTGAGCGGATCTGCGTTGCTCACCGGCGCGCTCACCCGCGAAGAAAAGGCCCGGGCTCAGGGTTCAAACGACCTGATCGTCAACTTGTCCTCCGCCCTGGGCGGTCTGGCCAGCGGCCTGATCCTAAGCTCGTGGGACTATCTCGGTGTTGGAATGGTTGGCGTTGTCTTGATCAGCCTGCCGCTGGCCGTCATGCTTGCCCAACGCATGCGCCCAATGACTGCAGCGGCGGCCTGAAGTTTCCGAAACGAAATCCCCCGCCCCGGCGTATTCCGGGGCGGGGGATGATTTCGGTTTCCCTCATAGAGCGAGAAACAGCGCATGCACGCGCGGGTCGTCGGTCAGTTCGGGGTGGAACGACGTGCCCAGAAACACCCCCTGTCGGGCGGCCACGATTCTGCCGTCATCCAGCTTGCTTAGCGCTTTGACTCCCTGCCCCACAGTCTCGATCAGTGGCGCGCGAATGAAGACGGCCTTGAACGGCGCGCGTAACCCGACAATCTTCAGGTCCTGGGTGAACGAATCCACCTGCCGGCCAAAGGCATTCCGCCGCACTGTGACGTCCATCAGTCCCAGCCCGGGCTGATTACGGCCGACATCCCTGGCCATGAAGATAAGCCCGGCGCAGGTCCCCCACATCGGATGGCCGGCCCCGGCGAATGCGACCAACGGGGCCATCAGGCCCGAGGCGACCGCGACTTTGCCAAACGTCGTCGATTCACCACCTGGCAGGATCAGGCGATCGACGCCCTTGAGATCGCGCGGCAGGCGCACCTCGCGCGCCGTGACCCCAAGCCTGCCGAGCATGGTCATATGCTCGGCAAATCCGCCCTGCAGGGCAAGTACCCCGACTACCATCCGCGCCCGGCCATCTTGTGGGCCGCGTCAAGGGTGCTCACGCTGATGCCCACCATGGGCTCGCCCAGATCCTTGCTCACCTCGGCGATGATCTTGTAGTCGCGGAAGTGGGTGGTCGCCTCGACGATGGCCTTGGCCCGTTTGGCCGGGTCGCCGCTCTTAAAGATGCCGCTGCCGACAAATACGCCATCCACACCGATCTCCATCATGAGCGCGGCATCCGCGGGTGTGGCGATGCCGCCGGCGGCAAACAGCACAACGGGCAGACGGCCAAGATCCGCCGTTTCTTCGACCAGGGCGAATGGCGCCTGGATTTCCTTGGCATAGGCGAACATCTCTTCGCGGCGCATGGTCTTGAGCCGCCGAATCTCGCCCAGAATCGCGCGCGCGTGCCGCACGGCTTCAACCACGTCGCCGGTCCCGGCCTCACCCTTGCTGCGCACCATCGCCGCGCCCTCGCTGATCCGGCGAAGCGCCTCGCCCAGGTTGCGCGCGCCGCAAACAAACGGGACCTTGAAGTCGCGCTTGTCGACGTGATTCTCTTCGTCAGCGGGCGTGAGCACTTCGCTCTCATCGATGTAATCGATGCCAATCGATTCGAGAACCTTGGCTTCCACGAAGTGGCCGATCCGGCACTTGGCCATGACCGGAATCGTGGTGATCTTCATGATCCGTTGAATCATGCCCGGGTCGCTCATCCGCACGACGCCGCCATCGCGCCGAATGTCGGCCGGCACGCGCTCGAGCGCCATGACCGAGCACGCGCCCGCGTCCTCGGCAATCTTGGCCTGTTCGGGGTTGATCACATCCATGATCACGCCGCCTTTCAGCATCTGGGCCAGGCCCTTCTTCAATTCATAGGTGCCGAGCTGCTTCCCGTGCGCTGTCTTGCCGTTGTTGCCATTTGCGCCGTTGGCGCCGATCGTCTTCTTAGCCATGGATCTCCTGCTGTTTTAAAGGCGGGCGCGTTCGCGCCCGCAGTGCATCGACTGACGCACCACTGTACCCCCATATTGGCTGGGTGTGAATGGCCAGTTTCGGCCTTTGTGAGGGAGCCACTTTGGCAGGCTCTGCGGCGCGCGAGCAAAACCTTCCCAGGAGCGACATGCCCGGCGAAACCGGGGCATATCGCTCCTGGAGTTGGAATCGGGGTAGCGCCGGCAGGTAATAGCTGACGGTCAAACCGCTCTCGGGATGCGTGCGCCTGTCGATAAGGCGATATCCGTCGGGAGCGCGTTCGAAATCCGCCGATAGCGCTTGTTTCCAGGCGTTCTTGTTGCGCATGTCGTTGGTCTGGTCAAGGTTCGAGCCGGGCGCGACCCGGATCGTCGTGATCTGCGCGCCGGGATTTGCTTTCGCCCAGTTCAGCACCCGCTCGTAGTTTGTGCCTATCCCCGGCGGCGCGTCGTACTGGATCGGCGCGCCGCTCTCGGCAAACGCCTGTGCGGGGCGAAAACGCCATTCAAAGTACGGCGGGCCCAGTTCACCGAATGTGCCGATAATCAACAGCGGCTTGCCAGGCTGTTGCCAGCCGACCACCTGATCAGCGCTTGTGCGCAGCCCGTCCGCGGTAATGCCCGCCCAGACCGGCTCCAGCCGCGGCATCCAGTAGGTCAGGCTCCAGACTGAAATAAGAGCCGGCACGATTGCGACCAGCGCCAGGGCCGGACGAGGAAAACCGCTTGCGCGCAGATCGTCCCAAAGGCGGGCGGCCCCAAAACCGGTCAATAGCCACAACGACGGGAAGAGCGGCGTGATGTAGCGTTCGGATTTGAGCGGATGTAAAGTCGCAAGGACAAACCCGATTCCAAAGAAGAGCGCCAGCGTCGTGATCCCTGGGTGGCGCATCCGCGCCACCGCAAAAATGGCTCCAGCGCAGGCCGCCAGGGCCAAAAGGCCGCTTGGCATGAGCCAGTTGCCTGCCGCTCGAAGATAGAACAGCAAATTCTGGGCGCTCCAGAACGCGTAGCCCGAGTCCTCGTTTGAGACGAAGAAACTGAAATCGCGCCACTTGACTTCCTTCGACACCACGTCCTGACCCCCAAGGAACCAAAACATCAACCCCAGCGCGAGCGGCACATACAAAGCAAACATCCCGAACGCTTCGGCCCGAAGATGCGCGCGATCCTTGCGCACCACCCGGATGCGTTCGACGGCATCGACGAGGCCAATCCCCGCGACCGCAAATGCCGCATAGTTGTATTTTGTGAGGAATAATCCGAAGAGCGCGGCACCGGTGAGCGCAAACCTAAGCGCCCTTCTTGTTTTCAGCGCGCGCAGGAAAAGCCAGAAAACGACAAACAGAACAAAGGCAACCGGGGTTTCTTGATTGGCCCAACTCCCCACAAATAACCATCCCGGCGCCGATAAAGCAATCAGTCCGCCAATGAGCGCAGCCAAGGCCGACCGACGTTCATCGATCTGGAATGCCACAGCGCAACCCATCATCGCGGTCAACGCCAGCATCGCATACGCGAAGATCCGGGCGCTTTGATCGCTAACGCCGAGCAGAAGCAGGAAGGGCGCCTGCAAATATGAAAAACCGGGCGGCCAAAGCGTTTGGGCGTGGGTGTTAACCCACAGCTCATGCATATCCAGCTTGAGGACGTCACGCAGAATGTAGAAACCTTCAAGACTATGCGCGGCTTCATCAAAGTTCAGAGGAGGCGCCGGGACGATCAGCCGGGAATAGACTTCCCAACCGACGACCACAGAAAGAACGAGCAGGGCCAGGGCGGCAAGCACAGTCCGGGTCTGGGCACGCATTCGGGCGAGTATACCGAGTGGGCCGATGGCGTGATAAAATCGCGTCGGTTACGGCCCGGAAAGGTGGCCGAGTGGTTTAAGGCGACGGTCTTGAAAACCGTTGTGGGGCCAGTCCTCACCGTGAGTTCGAATCTCACCCTTTCCGCTCGATATCTGGGGAGGTGCCGGAGTGGACGATCGGAGCCGCCTGCTAAGCGGTTGTTCGCCTAATAAGTGGACCCAGGGTTCGAATCCCTGCCTCCCCGT
>JBDSIP010000093.1:0-6273 GCA_039917915.1 Thermoflexales bacterium | reverse complement strand
TTCATCAGCCCGTCTTCAATCCGGCGGAAGATGCGCCGGGCGCGCGAGCGAACCGCCGCGGCGCCATAGCCCACCCGGCTCAGCACGCGCTGGCCGCGGGTCTGGGGTTTGGCCATCACCTGCCACTGCACGGCCGCGGCCGCCCAGGCCAGTCCGCCGCCAAAGCCCACCATCACGACCCGGTCGTTGGGCTTCAGCCGCCCGCACGCGGCCGCTTCGCACAACGCAATTGGAATGGATGCGGCGCTGGTGTTTCCGTAGCTTTCGATGTTGACGAAGAACTTGTCCATCGGGATGGCCAGCGATTTCGAGGCCGCCTCGATGATCCGCAGGTTGGCCTGGTGGGGGACGAAGACGTCGACTTCATCGGCCGTCCAGCCCGCCCGGCGCATGACTTCGCGGGCGCTCTTGTCGATGACCCGGGTGGCGAAGCGAAAGACCTCGCGCCCATTCATGTGCAGCACTTCGTTGTCCTTCTGGCGCAGATACAGGGCCGGGCCGCCCGAGCCGTCGGCCCGTAGCAGGGTCGATAGCACGCCGCCGGGCTGGTTGCTGGCCTTTAGCACCACCGCGCCCGCGCCATCGCCAAAAAGCACGCAGGTGTTGCGATCCTTCCAGTCCACGATGCTCGACAGGCGCTCCGCGCCGATGACGAGGGCGGTCGTGATCGTGCCGGCCCGGATGGAATCCGAGGCCTGGGCCAGGCCATACAAAAAGCCCGCGCAGGCCGCGCTCAGGTCGTAGGCGCCGGCGTTGTCGGCGCCCAGGGCATCCTGGACCAGGGCCGCCGTGGACGGAAACATGAAGTCGGGGGTGATGGTCGCGACGATGATGAGGTCGAGCTGGGCGGCCGTCACTCCGGCCATGTCCAGCGCCTCGATCGCGGCGTTGGTCGAGAGCGCCGCCGTGGTCTCCCTGTCGTTTGCCACGTGCCGCTGGCCGATCCCAGTCATGTCGCGGATCCACTTGTCCGACGTTTCGATGGTCTTGGCCAGATCGTCGTTGGTGACGATTTTTTCGGGGACGCATTTGCCCCAGCCCACGATGTGCGCGTAGCGCATTGATTACACCCTTGCCGGCGTTTGTTGAGGCGGTCCCGCCTCAATCCGTCAGCACTGAGAAGATGACGCTTGCGTTGTGGCCGCCAAACCCGAAGGAGTTGGACAGCGCCGCGCGCACGGGCTTGCGGACTGCGGTGTTGGGCGTGTAGTTCAAGTCACACGCCGAATCCGGGGTTTCGTAGTTGATGGTTGGCGGGATGATACCCTCCTGGATGGCCATCACGCTGGTCATGGCTTCCATGGCGCCTGCCCCGCCGAGTAAGTGCCCGGTCATGGACTTGGTGGAGGAGATCCGCAGATCGTAGGCGACCTCGCCAAAGACGGCCTTGATGGCCGCCGTCTCGTTTGCGTCGTTGATCTGGGTGCTGGTGCCGTGGGCGTTGATGTAGTCGATCCGGTTGGGGGCCAGGCCGGACTGGCGCAGGGCGACTCGCATGGCCATCGCCGGGCCGGTCAAGTTCGGGGCGGTGATGTGGTGGGCGTCGCAGGTCGCCCCGTATCCAACGATCTCAGCATAGATGCGCGCGCCGCGCGCCCGGGCGCTCTCGAGCGATTCGAGGATCAGGGTGGCCGCGCCTTCACCCGAGACAAAGCCATCCCGGTTCTTGTCGAACGGCCGGCTCGCCCCGGCCGGGTTGTCGTTGCGGGTGGAGGTGGCGCCCATGTTATGGAACGCGGCGACGGTAAAGCGGGTGATCGGCGACTCGCAGCCGCCCGCCACCGCCGCGCTCACCCGCCCAGCCCGGATCATTTCGAATGCCTCGCCGATCGCATTGTTCGAGCTGGCGCAGGCGGTGACCGTGCAGATGTTGGGACCGCGGATGCCAAAGTGAATGGCGATCTGACCGGTGGCCGTGTCGGGGAGCATCATCGGCACCGCGAACGGGCTCACCCGGCGCGGGCCCTTCTTCTCGAGCACCATGTTCTCGGCCAGCAGGGTCTGGATCCCGCCGATGCCGCTGCCGTAGATGACGGCCGTGTCGTCGGCGTTCGCGTCGGTGATAGCCAGCCCCGAGTCGGCCAGGGCTTCCTTGGTCGCGACGAGGGCGAACTGGACGCAGCGATCGAGGCGGCGGGACTCCTTGGCTCCGAAATGAGCGCTCGCTTCAAATCCCTTCACTTCCGCCGCGAAGTGGGTGTCCATGTCGGACGAATCGAACTGGGTGATCGGGCCAACGCCCGACCGCCCGGCGATCAGGCCCTGCCAGGTGGCGGGGGCGCTGTTGCCAAGCGGGCTCACGGCCCCGACGCCGGTGATAACAACTCTGTTTGGGGACATACTGGGAGAGAATAACACTGGTTTTCGTCTGGAGATACTGGGAATTCAGATTACCCAGAGGCTATACTCGTTTTTGACGTGAGTGAACCCAATCTCCCCCCACTATCTGCGGCGCCTTCTGAAGGAGAAACGCATGCACCCGCGATTGCGCCAGCTCGCGACTGAGCTCAAGACTGGACGGCCGGACGCCGAGGAGCGCTTCTGGCGCGCGGTCGAGGCGGGCGGCGCGCCGCTGGTCCGGCGCATGGCAGTCGACACCTGTCAGGTGACCTTTGTGTGGCGCCATGATGGCGCGGCCCGCAGCGTTGCCGTCATCCAGGATTGGGGGGCGGACGGCCTGCGCGAGCATCTCATGGCCCGCCTGCCGGGCACCGGCGTGTGGCATCTCGAGCGCCCCTATCCCTCCGACGCGATCACAAGCTACCAGTTCTCGCCCAGTGCCGATCCCGACCCGCAGGCCGCCGGGCCGTACCAACTCGATCCGCTCAACCCGCACCGGTCGCTCGCCTTTCTCAGCGAGACCGGCAACGATTTTGTGTTTTCGGCCCTGCGGTTGCCCGACGCGCCCGCGCCCGTTCTGCCAGTGGAGGCGGCGCTCCGCGGCCGGATCGAGCTTCACCATCCGACACCGGGCCGGCGGGTGTGGTCATACACTCCGGCGCTGCCCTCGCCTGAGCTGCACCCGGTCCTGGTCGTCTTTGATGGCCGGCAATACAAGGATTTGCTGCATCTCCCGCGCCTGCTCGACGCGCTGATTGCCTCGGCCGACATCCCGCCGGTGATGGCGCTGTTCGTCGACACGCCTCAGCGTGATGTCGACCTGCCGTGCAACCCCGAATTCGCCGCCTGGGTAGCCAATGAACTGCTGCCCTGGGCCTGGGCGACGCTGCCCGTCTCGGACCGGGCCGCCGACACGATTGCGCTTGGGTGCAGCTACGGCGGGCTTGCCGCCGCGTATCTGGCTTTGCGCTATCCGGGGCGAGTGGGCGGGGTGATCTCGCAGACTGGCTGGTTTCGTTGGGCACCGGCCGAGGATGCGGCGGCCGAGTGGCTGCCCCGTCAGTACGCCGCGTCGGCGCGGCTGCCGGTCAATTTCCATCTCTCGGCGGGCGTGCTCGAAATCGCCCGCATGCGTGACGGCGGGGTCACTCAGCGCGAGGCGAATCGGCGCTTCCACGACCTGTTGCGCGAGAAGGGTTATCGCGCGCACTACGCCGAATATCATGGGGGCCATGACTACAGCAGCCTTGGTGAGCCGCTGCGCGAGGCGCTGATATTGATGGCCGGGCGCGGCTGAGCAGTTCACACTCATGACGATCTTCTACGACCCGGGCCGGCTGGTGGATGGCGATCTGGAACTCGAGCTGGTCGAGCGCCACCGTGGCGATCCGGTGCGCGGCCTGTCGCCGTCGTATTTCTTCTTCATGAAGCGGACTGGCACGGCGATGGTCTTGGGCGGGATCAACCTGCGCCTGGGCGACAGCGAGGATGTGCTGATGTATTACGGCCACATCGGGTATGGCGTGGATGAGGGGTATCGCGGCCAGCACTACGCCGCGCGAGGGTGCATGCTGCTCTTCCCGCTCGCGCTGCGGCACGGGATCGACCCGCTGTGGATCACCTGCAACCCGGACAATATGCCTTCGCGGCGGGCCTGTGAGCTGGCTGGTGGCGTGTTGACCGAGATCGTCAGCATCCCGGCCCGGATCACCGACCTGCGCCAGCGCGGCGAGCGCCAGAAATGCCGGTATCGCTTTGATTTGAAGGTGATCGGGTATTGAAGCCCGCTTTCCCCACGATTGGCGCTACGCCACCCAATGCTCGACCGGCGCGGCGAGAAACGCGTCGATGGCGATGCCGTTACCGCCGACCAGGAGTGAACGTTGTGGCTTGAAGGCCCGCGCAAATGCCTCGGTTCCGGCGTGGGCGGCCGGCGCCCGCCCGCTCTTGACTTCGATGCTGGTCAGAATACGGCCGGCGCGCACAACGAAATCGACTTCCAAGTGGCCCTCGCGCCAGTAGAACACCTCGCACACCCGGGCCGCGGCCGCGTTCGCCAGATGAGCGCCCACGGCCGACTCGGTCAAGCGGCCCCAAAACTCCGTGTCGGCGCGCGCCTCGGCCAGGGTAAGGTTGCTTTGGGCGGTGAGCAGGGCGGTGTTGTAGACCTGCAATTTTGGGCTCGAACCGCGGCTGCGTGCCACATCCCCGGCGAATTTCTGGATGCCCGTGATCATCCCCGCGTCCGAGAGCAGGTCGAGGTAGTGGGCGAGCGTAGTGGTGTTGCCAGCGTCCTGGAGTTGACCGGCCATCTTGGTGTAGGACAGGATCTGCCCGGAGTAGCGGCAGCCGAGTTCGAAGAGGCGCCGCAGGAGAGCCGGCTTGTCGATGCGGGTCAAGAGCAGCACGTCGCGCGACAAAGTCGTCTCGATCAGGCTGTCGAGGACATACCGCGCCCAGCGGATGGGCTCTCCAATCAGCGGCGCCGCGCCAGGAAAGCCGCCATAAAAGAGGTACTCGTCGAGCGACCAACCAAAGGCTGCGCGCATTTCTGAGAAGCCCCAGTGACGAAGATAGAGTGTTTCGAAACGCCCCGTCAGGCTCTCGCTCAACCCCCGGGAGATCAACAGCGGGGCTGAGCCCAGCAGAATGACCTTCAGCTTGACCCGCGCACGAGTGTCCTCGTCCCACAAGCGCTTCACGGTCTCTGACCAAGCAGGGATGTTCTGCACTTCGTCGAGCGTGAGGATTGCGCCACCGCCGCCTGCATCCCGGGCGAGCAACCGCGCCGCATCCCATTGCTGAGCGATCCAGGCATCGCCGCGCAGCCCGGGTTCATCCGCGCTGGCATAGCGATATGGCTGGTCTGCGGCGTCGAGGACGAATTGCGCAAGAGTGGTTTTGCCGACCTGGCGCGGTCCGGCCAATACCTGGATGAATCGGCGAGGCTCCGCGATGCGGCGGGCAAGTTGGGCGGCCTGGGGGCGGGTATAGAGGCTCATGGGGAATTACTCAACGTATTGAGCAATTTTACTCAATACGTTGAGCAAATCAACTTCGGGGGTGCTTTGGCTTGCCGAGTCCCAGGCCATGGGCGGCGGCGGCGAGGCGCGAGCCGACGTTGGCCAGCAGGCCGCTGTAGTGGGTGAGCAATTCGGCCTCGCGCAAGGCGGATAAGAAGTCCCGCGGCGAGGTGTAATCCCGGGCGAGGCGCACCCGGCTGATCCCCAGCTCGGGCAGGGTATGCGCGTCACTGGCGCAGATCATCGGCAGACCGAGCGCCTCGGCCAGGATGCGGGCCTCGTCGTTGCTGTGGGTGTTGCGGGTGCGGGCATTGAAGACCTCAACGAAATCGAGCTGGTGGGCATGCCGGCGCACGTTCTCCCCCCCGATCCCGCTCCGGCGCGGGTCGAAGGGATGCGACGGCCCGCAGATCCCGCCCTGAGCGTGGACGCGCGCGATGGCCTCGTCCAGCGACAGCCCGTCGGGGATGAGCTCGGTGATGAAGTAGCACAGCAACTCACCGGCATGGGTCATCGCCTCTTCGCCGACGATGATGAGCTCGGGTGCCAGCGCGCGGGCCTGCAGCGCGCCCTCGATCTCGCTGTGGTCGGTGATGGCCAAACGCTGAATCCCTACCTCGCGGCAGCGCGCGATGAGATCAGGGATCTTGTTGAGGCTGTCGCCTGACCAGCGGGTGTGGCAGTGGAGCTCGAGATCAAGCACGCCGGGGATTGTATCGTTTGTAAGGTTTGTAAGGTTGGTAACGTTGATAAGGTTCGTCAGGTTTGGTCAGGTGGGTAAGGTCTGATCAGGTGGGTAAGGTCTGATCAGGTGGGTAAGGTCTGATCAGGTGGGTAAGGTTTGGTCAGGTGGGTAAGGTTTGGTCAGGTGGGTAAGGTCTGATCAGGTGGGTAAGGTTTGGTCAGGTGG
>JBDSIP010000092.1:0-3498 GCA_039917915.1 Thermoflexales bacterium | reverse complement strand
GCGCTTCGCGCGGGGAGTGTCATCTCGCCGTTGATCGATGCGCCGAAGGCGCGGGCGTAGAATCGCCCTCAGATGCGCCCGTTGTACTCGGCTTCCGCGTTTGAGCTGTTCGCCTTCAACTTTGCGCTTGCGGCAATGATGTTGATCGTGGCGGGGCTGTGCGTGGCCTGGATCTTCATCCGCCGGCCAACCTGGGAACGACACCTGACAGGTGGTCGGCTCAAGGCAAGTGGACGGCCAGCCAGGCTGGCGGCAATCGGCTTGATGCTGATCGCCCAACTCGTTGGGATCCTCGTCCTGGTCGACGCGGGCCGGGCCCTCGTGAGCGGACCCCAGGTCGTGACCAGCCCGTTGCGCGCGCGCTATGAGCGCCAGTGCGGGGCGCGCACGATGCGCTGCTACTACGTTGAGTTTGCAGCCCGGGAGGACGTCTTTCTTCGAGTCGCCCCGTTTGCCTACGATCTCATGCTCGAAGGGCGCTGCTACAAGACGACCTACTTTCGCAGTCTGTTCGACATTTACCCGAGCGGATACATTGCGGAAATCGTGCAAATGCCGGCGCCAAGCTGCGCCCTCTAGCCGTCCTTCCTGGCGGCCCGAGAAACGCACTCATAACGACGCGCGGGAGTGATATCCGCCGGCGGATATCACTCCAAAGCCGTCTTTTCAATCAGGAGCCCTAAATCCGTTTCGATGCCAATCGGCGACCGATGACGGCCAGGATCGCTAGCTGCACGACCGCCGCGATGCCCAGGATCGGCCCCGCTTCGTTGTTTACTGGCGCACCGGGTCGACTTGGCGCGTTTGTCGGGCTGGGTGCCGGTCGGGGCGCGGTCGCGACCGGGGCTGGCCGGGCGGCAATTGCGCCCGGCAAATTCGGGGTGGCCACGACCGAGCCCGGTGACAGCGTAATGACGGCGATCGGGATCACCTGGGTGGGCGTGGGCGCGATCAACTCGATCGCAGTCGGCGCCGCGGTCGGCGCTAACGCGGTGGCGGGGTCGGGCAGCGGCGTAACGTCATTTCCCGGCCCGACCGGCTGGGCGGTGGCCCGATTGCGGGGGTCAAAGGCTATGCTGGCCGTCGATACCGTCGCCCTGCCGGCGCCGTCGCGAAGCTGGGCGTAAACAGTCCACACACCGGGCGTTCCCTCCAGGGTAAACGCGATCAGGGGCGCCCACGACTGCCATTCGGCGCCATCAAACTGAGGCGACTGACTAAAGCGCACATCGACGATATGCCCGACGATGGTGGCCCCCTCCCCATCGGGGACGACTTCTTCCTGGGACAGCCGGACCGCCAGAACCGGATCGCTTGTGACACCCGCCCCGTCGTTGAGGAAGATCGGTAACACGTTGGGCTCGGCGCCAAACAGCAGCGCCCAGTAGGTGACCGGCCCGCCCGGGCCGCTCGAGATGGCCGACGCAATCCCGATCTCGCGATACCGGCGCTCGATCAAGACCCGGCGTTGTCGATCCTGATCGAGGAAGGCGGCCGGGGCGGGCGCAAAACCGGTCTTGGTTGCATAGGCCAGTTCTCCAGCGATTCGCGCGCCGGAGCGCCAGGCCGGATAGCCGGCTGCTGCGACGACGGCGACCGTTTCGGTGTCGTCGGCGCGCGGAGGATCGAGCACGTCCCGGGCCGCCATCTCATCCGCGCGCTTCTGGGCGGCCCGTTCGAGCACCGCACTTGGCGCCACCGGTCCCACCCCATTCTGCGACCGGGCGCGGTTAATGAGCTCGAGCACCGCCTGACGATCCTCCTGCTGCGCGATGGCGGGTCTAAGCGGACCGAAGCTGGGCAGGATCAGCGTTGCAAGCAGCCCAACCGCGGTGATTACCCGAAAACTCGTCACGGGGCTGATTGTACGGACGCCGCGTCAACACGCGTTCACACTCACGTTCACGTTTACGTTTACGTGAACGTTCACGTTTGCGTTCACGTTCACGTTTACGTTTACGTCCACGTGGACGTAAACGCGAACTCGAACTTCGGCGTCAGCGGGAACGCAGACGCTCGACCAGCATCCGATTGAGGGCCTCGCGGGCGGCGGGGAGAGTTTGCATTGCCGCCCAGTCGCCGACGATGTCGGCGGCCTGGGTAAAAGACATCATACGGACAAACGGATCGGCGGTGACGGGCTGACCGCCCGCGCG
Source organism: Thermoflexales bacterium (assembly GCA_039917915.1). Classification (GTDB taxonomy): domain Bacteria; phylum Chloroflexota; class Anaerolineae; order J036; family Brachytrichaceae; genus Brachythrix. The sequence goes on along the minus strand of JBDSIP010000092.1, from coordinate 1,342 downwards.
GGTTTGCGGCCAATGGGACGCGAGGGCGCCCGCCCAGGCCGGATAGGCTGCCCCGAGCGCGGGCCGAAGCGCCGCCCACTCGCCCTCATCCGCCGGCCCCGCAGCGCCGCCGCGAAACACCCGCACGACCATGGCCTCAAGCGCGTCCCAGTCGGCAATAAAGTCATCCAGAGCCGGGTCTGCCAATTCGCGGGCGAGCGATTGAGTGAATGGATTCACTTGACCGCAAACAGTGGGCGCTCGCCGCGCAGCACGCGCAGGACATCCTCGGCGACCGCGACCGAGATGCGATCCTGGGCCTCATCGGTGATACCCGCCACGTGGGGGGTGAGCAGGAGATTCGATGCGCCGGCCAACGGGTCATCGGCGCCGGGAGGCTCGCTAACCCGCACGTCGAGCGCTGCCCCGGCCAGTTTGCCCGCCCGTAGGGCAGCCGCCAGCGCGGCCTCGTCGATGATGCCGCCCCGGCTGGTGTTGACCAGATAAGCGCCCGGCTTCATCGTCGCCAGGCTCTCGGCGTTGATGAGGTTGGCGGTGCTGGGCAGGAGCGGGACGTGCAGCGAGATAAAATCAGCCTGGCGCAGCGTTTCGTCCAACGGCAGGAGTGTCACACCATGCTCGGCGGCGTTGAAGTGCGCGGCAGTGATCAGCGGGTCGTAGGCGATCACCCGCATGCCAAACGCCGCGCCACGCCGGGCGACCCGCGCGCCGATGTCGCCCAGCCCGACCAGAGCCAGGGTCTTGCCATACAACTCGAACCCGGTGAAGGCGACCCGGTCCCATCCACCCATTTTGGTGCTGGCGTCGGCGGGAACAAAGCGGCGAGCCATGGCCAAAAATGCGCCCATCACGTATTCGGCGACCGAGATCGCGTTCGCGGTGCCGCCGGTGACGACGGTCACGCCGCGCGCGCGCAGGGCGGGCAGATCGAGGTTGTCCAGCCCCACCCCCAGCCGTCCGACGACCTTGAGGTGGGGCGCGGCGGCCAGGAGTTCGGGGTTGACCTGGGTTTGGTTGCGGACGATGAGGGCGTCCGTTTCGGCCAGCGCGTTGAACAAGCGCGGGCGATCCTTGAAAAGCGTCTTGTCGTAGATGACGACAGCGGCGGCCTCGAGCAGGGCAATACCGCGCGGCCAGTTCAGTTCAGTGATAAGGATACGCATGCGGAAAAGACGTTGGGGCGCGCGGACCGCCCCAACGGCGGGGACTACTTGATTTTGGCGAGGAGGTCGGGGTCCTTGGGATCAAGGACTGGCAAGCCCGACACGTCGATGAGTTCAGCGTTCTTAAGCAGCGAGCCGCAGTTGAACAATACGGTCTTGTCCTCGGGCTTGAGGAAGTT
>JBDSIP010000091.1:0-2884 GCA_039917915.1 Thermoflexales bacterium | reverse complement strand
AGCGCGGGCCGGATCCGCCTGGTCGACATCGACCGCGAGGTGCGCGGCTCCTACCTCGATTACGCGATGAGCGTCATCGTCAGCCGGGCCCTGCCGGATTCGCGCGATGGCCTCAAGCCCGTTCAGCGCCGCATCCTCTTTGTGATGCACGACACCGGCGCGCGCGCCACGGCCCCCTATCGCAAGAGCGCCCGCGTGGTCGGCGACGTGCTGGGAAAGTACCACCCACATGGCGACGCGAGCGTCTACGACGCGATGTCCCGCATGGCCCAGGACTTTTCGTTGCGCTACATGCTCGTCGATGGGCAGGGTAACTTTGGTTCGGTCGACGGCGATCCGCCGGCGGCCATGCGCTACACCGAGGTCCGTCTGGCGCGGCTGGCCGAGGAACTCCTCACCGATCTGGAAAAGGACACCGTCGCCTGGCAGGAAAACTACGATGGCACGCTCGAGGAGCCCAAGGTTCTGCCGGCGCTGCTCCCCAACCTGCTTCTCAACGGCGCGACCGGCATCGCGGTCGGCATGGCGACCAACATCCCGCCCCACAACATTGTCGAACTGTGCGGAGCGATCAAACTGCTGATCGAGAAGTGGGAGTCCATCGACGACGTCAGCCTGGATGACCTGGTCAAGATCGTCACTGGCCCGGATTTCCCGACCGGAGGATTGATCATCGGCCGCGAAGGCATCCTGCAGATGTATGCCACCGGTCGCGGCCGGCTGGTGATCCGAGGCGTGGCCGACATTGAGGAGATGAAGAAGGCCGACCGCTCGCAGATCATCGTGACCGAGCTGCCGTATCAGGTCAACAAGGCGCTCTGGATCGAGCGGGTGGCCGACCTCGCCCGCGAGGGGCGGATCGCTGAGATCAGCGACCTGCGCGATGAGAGCGACCGGAAAGGCATGCGGGTCGTCATCGAGCTGCGTCGCGGCGCGCAGCCGAATCGGGTGCTCAACCGGCTCTACAAATTCTCGGCCCTGCAGACCACCTTTGGCGCGCAGGTCCTGGCCCTCGTTGACGGCCAACCCCGTCTGCTCAGCCTCAAGCGCGCCCTGATGATCTTCATCGAACATCGGCGCGAGGTCATTCGGCGCCGCACGGAGTTCGAGTTGGCCAGGGCCAAGGCCCGCGCCCACATCCTCGAGGGTCTGCGGATCGCTATTGAGTTCCTGGACGAGGTCATCCGCATTATCCGCGGAGCGCCGAATGCCGATGGCGCCAAGAGCGCGCTGATCGCGCGTTTTGGGCTGAGCGACGTGCAGGCCCAGGCGATCCTCGACCTGCAGTTGCGCCGGCTGGCCGCCCTCGAGCGCCAGAAGATCGAGGATGAGTATCAGGAATGCATGCGCCAGATCGCCCATTTCGAGGACCTGCTGGCCAATCCGGGCAAGATCCTCGGGCTTATTCGCGACGATTGCCAGCGCCTGATCGATAAGTATGGCGACGAGCGGCGCACCCGGATTCTCGGCGATGCCCGCGAGAGTTTTGAGGACGAAGAGCTCATTGCCGATAAGCATCTGCTGATTTCGCTCACCCAGCGCGGCTACGTCAAGTCCACCCTGGCCGAGGCGTATCGCGCCCAGAACCGCGGCGGGCGAGGATCGAGCGGCATGGCGACCAAGGAAGATGACGAGGTCATGTTCCTCTTCTCGGCCCGCAGCCACGACACGGTCTTGTTCTTCAGCAATTTGGGGAAGGTCTACGCCCTGCGGGCATATCAGATCCCCGAGGCCGATCGGGCGGCCAAGGGCATGTTCCTGAGCAACCTGATCGCGATCGGCGACAAGGAACGGATCACCGCCGCGCTGCCGGTTTCCAAGGACCTGATGTTGGCCGCCCGGGCGGGCGATGATGATGATGAACCGGCCACGGAAGTCGTTGAGGCTTCGGATATCGACGCCCAGGCGATGGATCTCGACCCGGATCAGCCCGAGGCGGCGGATGGCGCAGATGAGTCTGCCGACGCAGAGGTGGTCGAAGCCACTTCGATTGAGAATACGGCGGATGGAGATGCGCCGGCTACCCCGCTCGACGGCAAGTCCGCGATGCCCACCCTGGCGATGTGTACCCGGCGCGGCCGGATCAAGCGGGTTGACCTGAGCGCGTTTGCCAATATTCGTTCCAGCGGCCTGATCTGCATGTCGCTAATGCCGGGCGACGAACTCACCTACGTGCGTTTGACAACCGGCAGCGGGGATGTCATGATCGTGACCGCGATGGGCCAGGCCCTGCGCTTTGGTGAGACCCTCGTCCGCCGTATGGGGCGGGCCGCGGGCGGGGTGCGGGCCATGCGGCTCAAGCGCGAAGGCGATTACATCGCGGGGATGGAGGTCGTCGAGCCAGGCGGATTTCTGCTCACTGTCACCGAGCGCGGATATGGAAAACGCACAACGCTCGACGAATACACCGCCAAGGGCCGCGGCGGCGGCGGGATGCGGACGATGACCAGCAACTTTGACGCGACCGGCCGGCTGGTCGCGGCCCGGGTCGTCCAGCCCACCGACCAGGTGACGTTGATCACTGCCGACGGGGTGGCGCTGCGGCAGAAGGTCACCGACATCCCGACCAGCGGGCGGGCGACCAAAGGCTCGCGCCTGATCAACCCGCGCGAAGGCGACACCGTCGCGAGTGTGGCACGGCTGATGGAGTGACTCCTGCGGGGTAGCCGACGGCATTGCCGGGCGCTATTCCGTAATGCATTCTCGTTTCTTGCCGATAAGGCCCGCCACCCAGCCGGGTCAGCACTTTGTAAACCGGTCAACCCTTAGGGTTGCACGGTTTACACCTGGCCTTCACCGGCAACCCCGCCTACTGCCCCAACGCCAAAACCCTAGAATTGATCCTAAAAATGAGGGGTGAGATCACAATCCCCGCGCGAAGCGC
>JBDSIP010000090.1:0-6617 GCA_039917915.1 Thermoflexales bacterium | reverse complement strand
CGGGACGAACCCACCTCGTAGTTTGACCGCCATGGCGTTGGCATTGTCCGAATGATTCGTATGCCCGGCACGTCATTGCCTTTGAAGTAGGTCAAGATTGTGACGTCATGGCCCAGCGCCTGTAGAGCTCGGGCCTCTTCGAGGATCCGGACGTGGCAGCCGTAGTCATTGAAAAAAGAGGTTGGCGCCACACTCAGAATGCGCAGCGCCCCGCCGTCGATTGACGGCGGCGTGGGTTCGCTCATGCCTTGCCAGGCTTGCCCGGGCCGCGCAGTTTTCCAGCGAGCGATTCGCCCATAAATGTGCCCAGGATGCTTGGCGCTTTGACATTCGATGCGCCGCGTTCGGGATTGCGACCGCGGCGCCAATCCCCCAGCCAGTTCTCGCGCGCTTCGCCTGCGCTCTTCAGGCGCTTGGCAAGCGCGTTTTCGTCGCCAGCGTCGACTGCCTCGCGCAGCGCCATGAGCTGAAGCATGATCTGGTTCAGCCAATGTCGCGCCGCAACTGGATCGGCCAGAAGCGCGCGGGCAAGATCGGCGCTGGCTGTTTCGCCCACGCCTGGCGTCGCGTGCCCAAAAGCCTCGCCGGCGAGCCATTGCCGATCCTTCCACGCGTTATCCGAGGACACGGCTGCGACGAGCGCGTAGCCGAGCGCCGACGGGATTGAATTCAGCGCAAGCCGAAAACCATCGTGTTCGGCCGGCTCCATCATGAGCGGATGGGCTTCCATGTGGCTGATGATGCCGACGAGCGCATCGACGCCTTCGGTCGAGCTGCCTGACCGCGGCGAGAGGGTCCACACGGCACCCTTGAGCGCGTCGGGGCCGGGGCGAGTGCCACTCGGTAATGTCCGGGCCGGACTCATGATCAAGTCACTGCTGACGTACGTGACATCCTCCGCGACCACCCGGGCGGCCACGAGACCGGCCACCTTGTTCGGACACAGATCGACGATGATGGCGCCGCTCTCCGCCTCGGGTCCGATGGCGCGCAGGGTCTGCTCGAGACCGGACTGCGGGATGGCGATCACGATCAGGCGCGCGCCTTCGCAGGCGGCGAGCAGATTCCACTCAGTCTTGTCGACCAACTTCTGCTCAACCGCTTTGCGGGCGGCTCCGGGCTCCTTGTCGTGGCCAACGATCTCGATGTCGTCGATTGCGGGGCGCAGCGCAGCCGCCAGGGCGAGGCCGCGACTGCCGAGGCCGATCAGGGTGATGCGATTCTTGGGCATTTGAGTGATGTGTGTACGGGGCTAGAACCCCAGGATGACCCGGGCCAGCCTGTTTGCCGGCTCGAAGATGACGGAACCGAGAACGCTGCCGCCAACCATGAAAAGCAGCAGAACGATCATCATCTGAAAGCGCTCGACGACGGCAAAAGCGCCGTGGAACTTGGCCGGTATCAGCCCCTTGAGAATCGTCCAACCGTCCAGTGGCGGTATGGGCAACAGGTTGATCAAGAACAATTGCAAATTGATTAAGACCGCCAGGATGGCAGTTTGCACGAAGATTTGCAGGGCAGGACCGGGGTTTGCGACCAGGCCGGTGGCGATCAACCCCCGTACGCCCAGGCCGATGATGATGGCGATCAGGAGATTGGCGATCGGTCCGGCCACGGCCACAAGAGCGTGCGAGACATGCTGGTTCCCCCGCAGGCGGGAAGGATTGATCGGGGTCGTTGCCCAGCCAAAGCCAACTAGCAGGAACAAGATCGAACCCATCAGGCTCAAGTGCGCGGCTGGATTCAGAGTCAGTCGGCCCATCATGCGGGGCGTGTCATCGCCAAGCCGATCGGCCGTCACGGCATGAGCAAGCTCATGCAAGGGGAAGCAAATCAGCAACACCACCACGGCAACACCGAGGTTGATCGTCGCCAGATCCCAGTTTCCGGCGCCAATAGCTTGAATAAAACCGATCAGCGGACCATTCATAAGCCGGGGGATTATAGCCGGGGGCGTGACTATAATTCCGCTGTGGCCTATCTTGCGGTAACGCCAGTCACGATGGGGCAGGTCGTTCGACTTCGCAAGGCGCACCCGTGTGGCAACTCCTCGTGGGAGATCACCCGAATCGGCGCCGACATCGGATTGAAGTGCCTCGGGTGCGGCCACCGGATCATGCTGACTCGCCGCGAATTTGAGCGGCGTCTTGATCCGCGTGACAGACCGGTAGTGGAGAAATGAAGAAGCGTATCCGGCTCCTCTATGCAGACACGGGCGGCGGCCATCGCAGCGCGGCGGAGGCGATTATGCAGGGTCTGCGCATGCAGACCGGCGATCGGCATGACATCGCGTTGTTGAACGCCTTCAATATGCTGCCCTTTCCGTTCAAGGGCGCCGAGGAAACCTATCCGATTTGGGTGAATTACGCCCGGATGGTCTATGGGCTGGGCTTCCATGCGACCAATGGCCGGCGCCGGGTTGTCGCCATGCGCTGGGCGATGGAGCCCCTGGCCGACTCCGTGGCGGATGAGTTTCTGCGGGTGCACCCGGCCGATCTGTACATCTCATGCCATCCGGGCTACAACATGGCCGTCCCCGACGCAATTCGTCGAAACGGCAATGCGGCGCGCTTTGTGAATGTGGTGACCGATCTTGTGTCTGGCCACGTCGCTGCCTTCAACCCGCTGACCGATCACTGCATAGTTCCCACCGAAGAGGCGCGCCGTCAGGCGATCGAGAATATGGTGCCACCCGATCGGGTGTCGGTGTGCGGCCAGCCCGTGTGGCCGGACTTTCGGCAGCGGATGGGAAACCGGTCCGAGACGCGAGCGGCGCTCAAACTCCGCGAAGACCTGCCCATGGTGCTGATGATGAGCGGCGGCGATGGCATGGGCACCCTGGGGCCAAACGCGCGCGAACTCGCCTTCAGCGGCTTGCCGATCCAGCTCGTGGTCGTCACAGGCCGCAATAAGGCAGTCAAAGCCGAGCTTGAATTTATCAATGCCCGGGTGCCGACAACGATCCTGGGATTCGTCGGCAACGTGCCCGAACTCATGGGCGCGGCCGACATCCTGTGCACCAAAGCCGGTCCGGGCACGATCAGCGAGGCCTTTATCGCGGGCCTGCCGATATTGCTCTTTGACCGGGTGCCCGGACAGGAAGAGGGCAACGTCGACTACGTGGTGAATCAGGGCGCGGGGGCCTGGTGTCCGACACCCTTCGCCCTTACTCGGACGCTGCGCCAGTGGCTGGCCTACCCCGCGCGTCTGACCGGCTTGCGGGCAGCCTCAGCGTCGCTGGCCCGACCGAATTCGGCAGTCGATATCGCCCGGGTCGCGTTGAGTTACTTGCCCGAATGAGGGCCATCCGATGATTTACGGAGACGACACCTCCCCGGCGAAGCCGGGGGGGTGTCGTCTCCGGAGGTTGTTTTATAACGCTCTGGGCCAACTACCCGCGTTCGGAGTGGCCCTTGAAGACGATATTCATCGGCGTGCCAAGAAAGCCAAACTCATCCCGGATGCGGTTCTCGATGAAGCGCCGATAGGAGAAGTGGGCGAGCTCGGTATCGTTGACGTTGAGGACAAAGGTGGGCGGATTGATCCCGACCTGCGAGGCGAAGTAGATCTTCAAGCGCCGCCCGCCGCGCGTCGGCGCGGCGTGTTTCTCGCTGGCTTCGCGAACGATCCGCATCACATCGCTGGTCGCAACGCGGAAGCTGCGCGCCTCGTTGGCCCGCAGGGCGGTCGGGAGCACCTGCTGCACTCGGAAGCCGGTTTTAGCAGACATGAACATGATGGGCGAGTAGGCCATGAAGTTGAACCGTTCGCGGGCGACTTCGAGAAAGCGCTCCATCTTCTCGGTCAGCATCCCCCAGCCTTCTTTGTGCTTGGCGATGCGGGCCACCCTGTCTGCGCTTTCGACCATGTCCCATTTGTTGACGAGGAGCACAACGCTCTTGGCCTCGTCGAGAATGTATCCGGCGATGTGCTCGTCCTGGGCGGTGATCCCGTCATGGGCGTCGATGAGCAGCAGCCCGACATCGGCCCGCGAGAGCGCCTTCATCGAGCGGAGTACCGAAAACTTTTCGACGCCGGGCTCGATTGCCCCGCGCTTGCGCATGCCGGCCGTATCGACCAGGGTGATCCGGGTGCGCAGAACATCGGCATCTGCGCCTTCCGGCGAGGCGGTTCGCTCTTCGAAATCAATGACCGTGTCGATGGCGTCGCGGGTCGTCCCGGGGACATCGCTGACGATGACCCGCGGTTCGCCGACCAGTGCGTTGAAAAGGGATGACTTCCCAACATTGGGCCGCCCAACCAGCGCAATCCGGACGGACTCGTCTTCGGCCTCAGGCGGCTCGCCCGCGCGCTGGGCGCGAATGGCCGCCACGACGGCGTCGAGCAGATCGCCCGTGCCGTCCCCCTGGATCCCGCTGACCGCGAAGACCTCGCCCAGGCCCAAACCGTACAGCTCCATCGCGGCGGCCTTCGGTCCCCGGGCTTCGGCTTTGCTGGCTACCACCAGCACCGGCGGAACGGCCTTGCCGGATCGCGCGCGCAATCCGAGTTGTTTGCGCAGGATGTCGGCAACGGCCTCATCAATGGCCGTCAGCCCCGACTGCGCGTCGGCGACAAACAGGATGACATCGGCATCGGCAATGGCAGTCTCGGCCTGCTGCCGGATCTCATAAACGAAGTCGCGCGATGACTCGGCCAGGGGTGACTGGCTGCGATCGCGCAGCGTCTCGAGCGGTTCGATACCGCCAGTGTCGACCAGGGTGAACGAAATGCCACCCCATTCAACCGGCGCCTGGATGCGGTCGCGGGTTGTTCCGGGCGCGTCGTCGACAACGGATATCCGCTCGCCGACGAGACGGTTAAACAACGTGCTTTTGCCCACATTCGGGCGGCCCACCAGGGCGACAAAGGCTCTTGACATATGGAAAACGCGCCCTCGCGAGCGCCGTGTCAGACGATCAGACTGTGGACGGCCCGGACTGCGTCCTGGGCCGACTGACCTTTTACAACCAGGCTGATGCCGCACTCGGAAGAGCCCTGCGCTATGGCGATGATGTTGATGCCGCGATCGCCTAGGGCCGAGAACACGCGCCCGCTTACGCCAGGCGTTTCGGCAATTCCAGACCCAACGGCTGTCACAATGGCGGCGTCATCCAGCACGGTGACGGCGTCAATGTCCCGGCTGAAAATTTCGCGGGCGAATTCGCGATCTAGTTCGGGTTTGACCCGCTCGATGCTGTCCCGGGGCACGACCAGACAGATGTTTTGCTCGGCCGAGGCCTGCGAGAACATGTAGACGCTTGTCCCGGTCCGGGCGACCGCGGTAAAAGTACGACCGGCGATGCCCGCCACACCCTGCATGCCGCGTCCGGTCACTGTGATGACGGCGACATCGGCAATGGCGCTGACGGACTTGACCGGCTTGTCGCCGCGGGAGGCCCCGTAAACGATCAAAGTGCCGGGATGGGATGGGTTGAAGGTATTCTTCACCCGCAACGGAATCCGTTTCTCGACCAACGGCAGGATTGTGAGCGGATGCAGCACCTGGGCGCCAAAGAACGCCATCTCGGACATCTCGGTCGCGCTCAGGGTCTCGATGGTTCGGGCGTCCGAGGCGATGCGCGGGTCGGTGGTCAGCACGCCGTCCACGTCGCTGAAGTTGTGGACTTCGGACGCATCAAGCGCATCAGCGACGAGACTGGCGCTGAAGTCGCTGCCGCCCCGCCCAAGCGTTGTCGGAACGCCCTTGAGTGTCGCGCCAACGTAGCCGGTGACGACCGGCACGATGCGCTGTTCGAGCAAAGGCATCAAGCGCGCTCGCGTGCGCTCGCGGGTGAGCTCCATCAACGGCGCGGCGTTCTGATGCGCGTTGTTGGTGACGACGGTTTCGGTCGCGTCAACGCTTTCGGCCATGACCCCCGCGCTGCGGATGACACCGGCCAGGACGCGGGCGGCCATCCGTTCGCCAAGACCTGCGATGGCATCCATGGCGCGCGGGGTGGCTTCGCCCAGCACGCGCACGCTGGCGCACAGCATCTCAAATCCATCGAGAAACTTGTCGATTTCATCCCCAATTGCGCGCCGCTCATCCGCGCTCGTGATTCCGGCATCGATGGCCGCGTGATGCTTGTCGGAGAGTTCACGCCGCGCGCGTTTGTAGGTATCGTCATTGCCAGCAGCCGCCGCGCGCGCCGCGTTAAGAAGTGCGTCGGTGACCTTGACATGATCCTTGGGATTTTGCGAGCAGCCCATCGCCGAGGTAACGACAACGACCTCGTCCCATTGGGCGACCGCGTCGCGGGTGATGCGGGCTACCTGGCGCATTGCCGTCGCATCGCCCACCGAGGTGCCGCCGAATTTCATTACCAAAAGTGACATGAGGGAATTCATTATACGGGCGCATAAGGCGCCAAACAATGATGCAATGAGGCTGGGTCATGGCTCCTGCAAAATGCCTAAAGCGAGCGGCGATCAGGCGTGCGGCACGAATCAGGGATTTCGTCAAGCGACTTTGCATGAGCCATGGATGCTGGGTGCAATACTCCCCCGGCGGAGCCGGGGGAGTATTGCACCCAGCATCCATGGCTCATGCAAAGTCGCTTGGCGAAATCCCTGATTCGTGCCGCACGCCTGATCGCCGCTCGCTTTAGGCATTT
>JBDSIP010000089.1:0-6372 GCA_039917915.1 Thermoflexales bacterium | reverse complement strand
GCCGAAGGTCGCTCTTGTCGCAGCAGCGCACAAGCTCCTTACCATCCTGAATGCCATCCTGAAGACCGGCAAACCTTGGGAAAATCGCCTGAAAACCGCTTGACTTTCAACACAGTTGCTCCGGGGTTCAGGCTCATTGACCGATGGCGCGATATTGCGTTTACCCGCGCGAAGGCCGGATTTCGGGCGGATTCTTGCGTGACACACCGAAGCCGATTCCGGACAATGGAGAATCGACTTACTCCGGGATACAGTGTGCGGGTGGATGCTTATGGCGATTCGCCCGAGCTCTCGGAGGCCTTGCTCGCCCTGATCCGAAACGGGCAGAAGCGCGCGGGCACGGGGCTGCTGTGGGCGATGGAAGCCGACGGGGACGTGTTCCCCGCAGTGGGCGATGTCGAGATCGTGGTCGACCACTTGAATGCGCCCGCGCTCATCACCCGGGTTACGCGCGTGGCCGTAGTGCCGTACTTGGAGGTCACCCCGGAATACGCCGCCATCGAGGGCGAGGGCGACGGTTCGCTGGCCTACTGGCGCGACGCGCACTGGGCGTTCTTCTCGCGCGAGTGCGTCCGCATCGGGCGCGCGCCGAGCGAGGCCATGCCGGTCGTGTGCTCGGTGTTCGAGGTTCTGAGCGTTGTGCCGCACGCCATGGAGGACAACTGAATGTATTCACAATCGATGATCGCGGGCTGGGGCGATATGGACTCAAACTCCCACATGCGGAATTCAGCTTTTCTGGACAAGGCTTCCGACATTCGAATGCTGTTCTTCGCGGAGCACGGCTTCCCGGTGAGCGAGTTCACCCGGCTCAGGCTGGGCCCGGTCGTGACGAAGGACGAGCTCGAGTACCGCCGGGAAGTGACCTTGTTGCAGCCGCTCACCGTCACGCTCGAGATCGCGGGCATGGCCCCGGATGGCAGCCGCTTTGTGATCCGGAACGATCTGCTGCGCGAGGACGGCAAGCTCTGCGCGCGGGTGACCAGCGTCGTAGGGTGGCTCGACCTCGTTGCGCGCAAGCTCGTTGCGCCGCCTGAGGCGCTGCTGGCGGCCGTCCAGTCCGCCGACAAGACCAGCGATTTCGTCGGGTTGCCCTCCGCGCTGGCGGAACGCCTTTGATCCAATGTGTGGCGCGGCTGGATATGCGTCATAACGGCAAGTGACCTGTCAGGTGGGCGCCTGCCCGCGAAGTTAATCCGACCTATGTGTTCCGTCTTTGCCGCGTAGAATGTTCGAATGGCCCATACCCATTCGAGCGTAGTTCCGCTGCTCGCCTACGAACAGGGCACTGCCGCCATGGACTGGCTCATCGCCGTCTTCGGCTTTGTCGAGCGGGCGCGCATGCTGGATGCGGCCGGGCGGCTGTCGCATGGCGAGCTCCTGGCCGGCGAATCGGTGATCATGCTGGCGGCCCCAACGCCCGACTACCAGTCGCCAAAGACAGTGGCCGAGCACTACGAACCCGCGCGGCAATGGCGGGACTTGCCGTGGATCTTCAATGGCGTGCTGGTGTATGTCGAAAACGTCGACGCCCACTTCCAGCGCGCAAAAGCCCATGGCGCGCGAATCCTTTCGGAGATCGAAGATGGCCCGCCCGGCCGGCGCTACCGGGCCGAGGATTTCGAGGGACAACGCTGGTTCTTTATTCAGCGGACGGCCTAGCGGGCGGCCCTGCCGCGCGCAGCAGAGCATGTCTCTCTCCATCGTCGCGCTCACGTCCGCCCAGCTCGCATCGCTGCTGGCCGATCCCGCGCAGCTCGATGGCATGCCCGTCGCCGATGGGGCCGCGCCACCGGAGTGCCTGCTGCGGGTGGCGCTTGAGGCCCTGCGCCGGCCGGCGCCCGCCGATCTCGCGCTCTTCGCTTTTATATCGGCGTCGCCAGCCCAGGTCGTCGGATCGGCCATGCTCAAACGCTGGTCCGAGGCCGGACGAGTCGAGGTTGGCTATGGCGTCGCTGAGTCGGCTCGGGGCAAAGGGGTGGCGACGGCCGCAGTCCGTCTGTTGATCGCGCGCGCGTTTGCCGACCCCGGCGTGGGCGAGGTCTACGCCGAGACCGCCGTCGCAAACACCGCTTCGCGGCGGGTGGTCGAAAAGGCCGGATTCCAGCATGTTGGCCAACGCGATTCCGAAGAGGACGGTCGGGTTGACCAGTGGGTGATCGCCCGTCAGCGCTTTCGCATCGGGACCGACGACTGACGTTCCAGAACCGAAGCCCGCCCGAACCGGATCCTGTCGTCGGCCCCACATCCCCTGAGGCGCCGGGATGACGCCGAGCTGCTGCATCAGGCTGAGGCTGTCGCTGATCCGCCAGCTTGGGATAAGTTTGCGGGCGGGCAGCGAACACCCCGTTTGGATTGACGCAGACGCTACTTTGGCATCGCGTCAGGATATGGTCCCAGGAATTGGTCTCCGTTGAAATGAATCATGTGATCAGGATCTTCGGCGATCCAGACCTCAGATTCCCACGCAATTTGCGCAAGAAATGATTGCATCACTCGACGAGTTTCAAAAGCGGTGACGAAAACCAAACCCGCCCGACATCCAGCGAACAGGTCCTTGAGTTCCTTGCGCCGCTTACCGTCAACCGGGCCAGCGCTCGCGACCGCTTCTATAAGCAACAACCAGTTCTTCGTCAAGTGGTGGACGATCACGTCAGGCGCTTTGGCGGCCGAATCCAAATTGATTCCCAAAGCCGCCAAGTACTGCGTATCTAAATGGACGAACTTGCTTTCCGTATCGCCGATGTATATCACCACGCCGCCGGGCGCAAAAGCCGGACAGAATTGCTCAACGATCGCTTTGATGAGAGGGTTCTGGCCGCCGGGCGAGAGCGCGACCTGAGAGCCGTCGGGCATTGATACTGGTACTCGAGCCAGGGTTCTATTCCGGGCAATTTCATCATTGAGGCTCGCGCGACTGACAAGATACTCCTGCAAAGTTGGCTTCCATTGCCGGCTTCCGAACGTGCGAAGCAACGAAAGGGCGCTCGGTTCGATTTGATAGACGGTCCTTCCGCTATTAGTCGGCCGGCTGGGGTCGTCAGGATTGCGCAGTGCCAGTCCCGCCTCCACGAAGTATTTCACCGCTTCATCGCGCACGGTCTCGCGCGTGTTTGGAGCGTAACGCTTTCCATACGCGGTGTCGATGAAGTCAATAATGGGCGAGATGCCACAAAGAGGAGCCTGCGCGGCTGTCCACGGAGAATCGGCCTGTAGATCCAAGAGCGCAAGAAGCGTGTAGGCGGCAGTTTCATTCCCCTGTCTTGGCAAAAACTGCAATGCGGTGAGGACCTCAATGGTCTCTGCGAGCTTCTGCTGTCTCGCCGTCGTCGCCCGGTCGGATTTACGTTCAGACATGGATGTGCTTGGCAACGAGTTGATCAATCTCGTCTTGAGTGAGGTCGAGATCCTCAATCTCTCGGCCCATGGCTTGCAAGGTGTGACGGTCGGGATACGCCAAGGCGCGCAGGTCTGTGGCATTCACCTGGGTGTGCCCGCTGAAGCGCCGGAAATACTGGTCGACCACCGTGGAGTTCAGAAAGGCATACAGGCCAATAGCCAAGCTGCGTTCTAAGCCGTGTCCGTTCGTGTGAAAGTAGTTAAGGTGGTTCTCAAGACCGATCCAGTCGCCCTTCACCTGTTCCGGGTCCAGCAAACAAGCCACGAGTCGGCGACGCTCTTCCTTCGAGGTGAAACGCTTTGTGAGCAGGTAAATGCCTGATGGCACAAGCCACCGCCGGGTCTCTTGGTTGTCCAGAATAGCGTTTGCTTTACGTACCTCACGCTTTGGCCAATGGATAGTGCCGTCGTTGAAATGACATGGATATAGCAATGGGGCAGTGCCTAATTCTGGCTCCTTGCGAAGAGCATCCTTGAGTCGAAAGTCCACAATACGGCCGGTAGAGACGCTTATCCCCAACGAGGCAAGCGAGGAGCCGAGGCTATCGATGGCTTTTCTTGCGGTGACGTGGCCCGCATCGGATGGAATGTGAATGAACTTCTCGGCGTCTTTTGGGCCGACTATTTCACCGAAGGAAACTCGCTTCTCGGTAAAGGCGCCGCCCTGCTGACCGCTGCTGCTGGATATGACCAACTCGCACGGCTGGTTTTGACCCTTGACCGCATGGAAGATGATGTTCTCCTGCAAAACGCTATCACTGTGAAAGGCGGCCGATCGGGATTCAAAGACGTGCAGTCGGCGCAACTCCATGTGGGTGAGCAAGTCCTCACGAAACGAACGAAAGTAGGGGCCGTTGCAGAAACTCCGCGGGGTAATGGCTACTATTTGACCACCGGGGACCAGCAGCCGCTGGATCAAGGCGATAAAACCCGTATAGAGATTGCTTGTCTCTATGCCAGCCAGGCGCAGTGCCTGTCTCGCCTTGGAGTCCGCGCTGATTTTGCGATAGGGTGGATTCACAATGGCCACGTCAAAAGCAGGTGGCTCCTGACTGAACAAATCGCCCGCGAGGCGTGTCGAGATCTCCTGAACAAAGTCGCATTCACGAATTGTGAATGCAAATTGGATCCCTGCACCCGTGCAATGGCGCTGGCATTCTTGCATCGTTGCGCGCAGCGCCGCTACGATGTCAGGGTCAACTTCATAGAGGGTGGCTTCAATACTGCGGCCGTCCTCGTTGTACTCGCACATGCGACCAACGAACGCGGCGGTGAGCGCGCCCGCGCCTGCTCCGGCATCCAGTAGACGCACTGTGACTGGCACATGCTCAAACAGTGACGCCATGAAACTCGCTACGTGCGCCTCAGTCAGGAATTGACCGAGTTGCGCCTGGTGACTTCTGGGGTGCCTGATGGCCGAAGTTCTTGTGCGATTGGGACTTGTCAAGGCGAGGTGATTGTAATAGCAGGCAGGTTTCGTGAAGCTTGACTTGCAGGATGGGGGCGAACTTGGCCCTTGACATATTCCCATATCGGAATATAATCCCGCCATCGCACGCTCACCGACAACCACCGATGCCTTCAACGCGGTCGCGGAACCGCGCCGGCGCCAGATTCTTGACCTGGTCGCCCAGGGCGAGCGCTCGGTCAACGACATCGCCCGGATGCTGCGCATCACCCAGCCCCAGGCCTCGAAGCACCTGGCGGTCTTAAAGCAGGTTGGCCTGGTGAGCGTGCGCGCCGATGGACAGCAGCGGCTGTACGCCCTGTCCAGCCAGGGCCTCAAACCCATCCACGACTGGGTGAAGTCCTATGAGCGCTTCTGGAACGAAAGCTTCGATCGCCTGGCCGACTATCTCGACGAACTACAACACAAGGAGTATCCCGAATGAGTCAACCATCCGCCCCAACAATATCCGAGCCCGTCCTCACCCTCACCCGCGCGTTTAATGCGCCCCGGGCCGTCGTCTTCAAGGCCTGGACCGAGCCCGAGCGCCTGGCAAAGTGGTGGGGGCCGAAGGGCTTTGACTTCGTCGTCGCGAGCATGGACCTCCGGCCGGGCGGCGTCTTTCACTACTGCATGCGCGCTCCCGCCGGCTTGGAGATGTGGGGCAAGCTGGTCTACCGGGAGGTTGTCGCGCCCGAGCGCCTGGTGTTCGTGAATTCGTTTTCGGACAAAGACGGCGGGCTGACCCGCCACCCATTGAGCGCGACCTGGCCGCTTGAAATCCACAGCACGTTGACCCTGACCGAGCAGGACGGCAAGACCCTCCTGACCCTGAGCGGCGGACCGGTCAACGCGACCGAGGTCGAGCGGCAAACCTATGAGGCCGGGCGCAGCTCTTTGCAGCAGGGGATGGCCGGCAGCTTCGCCCAGTTGGACGCGTATCTCGAGGCGCTGAATCAAGCGGCGCCCGATCAAACTTGAAGGAGAAAATCACATGCGCAAAGTTGTATCAGGATTGTTTATTTCGATCGATGGCGTCGTCGAGGCGCCCAATCTGTGGCAGTTCGACGTCTTCGACGAGGACATGGGGGCGGCCATGAGCGCCCACATCGGCAGCGAGGACACCATCCTGCTCGGGCGGGTGACCTACTCCGAGTGGGCGCCCTACTGGCCGACCGCGACCGACGAACCGTATGCCAGCCATATCAACAACACGCCCAAAATCGTGGTGTCCACCACCCTCAAACAGGTCGACTGGAAGAACTCGACCCTGGTGAGTGGCAACCTGCCGGGGGTCATCGGCGAACTTAAGCGGCAGCCGGGCAAGAACATCGGCGTGGCGGGCAGCCCGACCCTTGTTCGCTCGCTCTTGCGCGACGACCTGCTTGACGAACTCATCCTGATGATTCATCCAGTCATCGCCGGGAGCGGCAAGCGCCTGTTTGCCGATGGCGCTGCGCTCAAACGCCTCACGCTCGTCCACTCGAGCATCACCCGCTCGGGCGTCGCCTTTCTCACCTATCACC
>JBDSIP010000088.1:0-8533 GCA_039917915.1 Thermoflexales bacterium | reverse complement strand
GGGTCCACAAGTACGGCAGGTCACAGTCCCTGCCAGGTGGCCCGGGTCTTCGCCGGGGTGACGGTCGTTGGAGGGGGTGCCGGGGTCCACAAGTACGGCAGGTCACCGTCCGCGCCAGGTGGCCCGGGTCTTCGCCGGCGTGACGGCGAGAACGAGTGCCCAACGGGGTTACTTGTGGACCCCTGCTTCCGCCGGGGTGACGGTCGTTGGAGGGGGTGCCGGGGTCCACAAGCTCGGCAGGTCACGGTCCGTGCCAGGTGGCCCGGTCCGTCACCGGGGTGACGGTTGGTGGAGGTGGGGTGACGGTTGGTGACGGCGGCGCCGGAGTGACGGTAGTGTTGGGGCTACGCTGCCCGCCACACATCCTGGAGACGCGCCAGCGCCTCGGCCGACAGGGCGGGCTTGTTCGCCGCGTCGAGGGCCTGCTCAAGTTGTTCGAAGGACGAAATGCCAATCAGGGTTGTGGCAATCTCGGGCTTGCCGATTGCGAATCGGATGGCCGCTTCGGGCAGGCTGCCGGCATGGCCCTCGCGGACGAGGAAATCAAAACGGCGGGCCCAAGCGACGTCGGCGGCAAAACTGTCACCCGATGAAATCGGATCAACATGGGCGGCCGCGTTCGGATGACGATCGGCCGAACCGCTCAGGGCGCCGCCGGCCAGGGCCCGAATGGCGATCACCCCGACATTGCGCTCGGCCGCCCGATCAATCAGTAGCCGATAGTCCTGGAAGGGAAAGCCGGCGGGGGCGGGGAAGCCCGCGGTCGGGTTGATCAAGTTGAAGCAAGACTGCACGGTCTGGGCGCCGCTCGCCAGGGCCGCGTGCACGGCGGCGGTCTCGCCCAGGCCATTGATCCCCCAGAAACGCACCTTGCCGGCCTGTTGCAGCCCGCGAAACGTCTCGATCACCGGCCCGATGTCGTCGACGCTGAGCCAATGGCGGTCTCTGTGGCGGTTTTGCCCAAGTGCGTTGTGAAGCTGGATGAGATCGATTTGTTCGCGCCGCAGGGCTTTGAGGCTGCGCTCAACTGACTGAAGAATGGCCGGGCCGAGCGGGCCGGCCGCATCGGCGTTCGGGCGAACCTTCGTGCCGACGATGACGCTGGCTTTGAGTTCTTCCAACACCAGGCCCAGATTCTGCTCGGACAGCCCGTTCCCATACAGCGGAGCCGTATCGAAGTAGGTGATGCCCTGGTCGATCGCGTGGGCGACACCGCGGAGCATGTCGGCCCGCGAGCCGTTGACCAGGAGGCCGCCGACGGCGCCACAGCCAAAGCCCAACGCGGACACGATGAGGCCGGTCTGACCAAGCCGACGGTATTGCATGTTGTCCCTTTCCCGCATGCCTAGCGGGCAATCATGTCAGACTGCAGGGTCGGCACACGCTGTCCGGTGATGAGCGACTGATGGATTTGCTCAATCACCATTACATCGCGCAAGGCATGCTCAGCGGTGTAGAGAGGCATGCGACCGGATTGCCAGGCCTCGGCGATGCCCTGCCACATGCTGGCATACGAAACCTCCGCGGGCAGAGGGATCAACCGGTCCGGCTGGTCCGGCTTATGGATGATGATTCGGTCCACCGTCCAGCTGAGCACGCCCTGGGTGCCATGAACATGAAAGTGATTCTGGGCTTCGTGCAGACAATCCGAATAGCCCAGTGTGCCGTGCAATCCATTGGCGTAGGTGAACAGCATGGCCAGTTGATCGTAGTCGCCGTAGCCCGGGCGAAACTTCTTGCTCCCAGACGCGCATACGCTGGCGGGTGTGCCAAAGATGCGGGTCAGGCTGGCGACCACGTGGATGCCGCCGTCGAACATATTGCCCATCGGAAAGTCGGGCTGGATGCGCCAGGGCGTGCTCGTGTAGTTCTGCCGCTCGGGTTGGGTTGACAGGACCCGGTGTTGGACGCGATTCCACATGATCACATCGCCGATCTCGCCGGACGCCAGGAGCGTGATCAAGGCCTCCTCGGACCGGCGGTAGCCCATCTGTTCGGTCACAAACAGGCGCCGGCCGGCCTGGCGGGCCGCGCCGATGATTTCGATTCCCTTTGCGACCGAGCGGGCGAGTGGCTTCTCGAGCAGCACGTCCTTGCCGGCCCGGATCGCGTCCAGGGCGACGGTTTCGTTGAGGGCGATCGGGGTCAGGACGAGGACCGCCGCAACATCCGGCCGGCCGAGCAGTTCGCGATAGTCGCTGAGCACAACGGCCTGAGGATATTCACCGGCCAGGGCGGCTCTCCGTTCGGCGCTGACATCGGCGAAAGCGACCGGCTCAAACACCCCTTGCAGGTTGGCCAGTTGCGGCTGGTGGACGCGGCTCCAGATCAAGCCTGTCCCAATTACGCCCAAGCGTATCGGTCGCATGACACCTCCAATGGTTTTGACGCTCCCATGCCAGCCCGGAAAACATGAATCGCGCACGATGGATAAACTCGGCAAGTTAATGAATTGACAGAGGGATTGTAGCCGGATCTGCCCTACGCGATTGAGCCGGAGCGCATGTGCGATCTTGCCCGCCTGATTGTCCGGGTCAAGGTTGGTATTGGTCAGAATGATCATGCCAGACGAAACGGGAATTGACACTCCAGAATATTCGTATAGAATCCTTTTGGGTTCGGGGTTTGGCTGCCCTTGCTGCCAATCTTCGGGGGCTGTGTAGCGAGGCCGGGGTATTGTGTCGCTACCGAGCGCTTAGGTATACGGGGTTTTGGGGAGGCACTGTGAACGATTTGAGGTCGAAGCATGACCGCAACTGGCGCAGCTCGCCTGCGCTGTCCATTGCCCTGGCCCTGGCGCTGTGCGCAACGCTCGGCGTGACCCTTGGCGCGATCGCAAGCTTGCCATCGTCCCAGGTTGTGGCGCCGCCAAGCGCTCCGGAGGCGGTCTACAGCGGGCCGACCAATTCCAGCCCGATCGCGATGACCAACGACAAGCTGTTTGTGTGGACGGTCAACAGCAGCGACGACAGCGTGTATGTCATCAATGCCGCCACCAACGCCCTGGTCAGCAGAATCACGGTGGGCGATGACCCCCAAAGCGTGGCCATTGACCCGAACAGCGAGTATGCCTACGTGGCAAACGCGGCCGACAACACCGTGTCGGTCATTCACATCACGGGCGGCGGCGCGGGCGGCAATTTGGAGGCGAACCTGGTCACCGGCGCGGAGCCGTGGAACGTCGTTATCTCGCCGGACGGCAAGCGCGTGTATGTGGCCAACAGCGTGCAGGATACGATCTCGATCATCAAGAGCGATGTGTTCTTCCCGACCCTGCCGAACGTCATCGGCAATGTGGAGTTGACCTCCAGCGCGTGCAACACCGACAACCCCAACCGGCATTTCCAGCCGCGCGGTCTGGCGGTGACGGCCGACAACACCAAGCTGTATGTGACCCGCTTCCTCAGCATGGTGAAAACCGGGGGCACGCAAGCCACGGATGGCGGAAAGGAAGGGTTGGTTTGCCGGCTGAGCATCAACACCAGCGCCGCAACCAAAGGGAGCAGCGTGACCGCTTTTGTTCCGATCAAACTGCCCGCGACGAACACGGGTTTCAAAGACAAGAACGGCGGCGATACTTTTGCGTACGCGAACCAGATGCAAAGCATCGTTTTGCGAGGCGCTTCGGCCTTCGCGCCCAACATTGCTGCGTCAGCAGGCGGGCCGCTCAAATTCAACAACGATACCCAGGCCTACGTCAACATCATCACCGGCACCAACGCGGCCGAAGCCGCGGCGGGCGCGTTGAACCTGCACCTGGGAGCGCGCGTGCCTGAATTCGGACGGAAGAAGTTGTTCTTCGCCAACGTGTGGAGCATGGCCTTTACCAGTCAGAGCGGCGCGGGAACCGGGTATGTCGTCGCGTCCGCAAGCGACCTGCTGGTGAAGGTGAACATCGATGCGAGCGACAGAATCACCTTTACGGCTGGGGTGAGCACTACCCGATATGTTGACCTTAACGATCCGAATGCGCTGGTTAGCGCCGCCGCGAACGCCGGGAAGAACCCGGTGGGCATCGTGATTGGCGCGCCCGGCAATGTAGGCGTTCCCAAGGCCTTTGTGCTGAACTTCGTCTCGCGCAACGTGCTTGTAGTGGACACGACAACCGACGCAGTGATTGCGACGATTGCGTTGCAGGCATTGCCCGCGCCGGGTTCGGTGGCCGAGCAGCGCCTGGTTGGCGCGGAGATGTTCTTCAGCTCGCGCGGCCACTTTGTGCGGCCGGGCGGCACAACGGTTCCGACCGATGAGCGCCTGTCGTCCGAGGGCTGGCAGGCCTGCTCAAGCTGCCACTTTAATGGCTGGACCGATGGCGAAATCTGGAGTTTTAACACCGGCCCGCGCAAGAGCGTTCCGCTGAACGGCACGTGGTCGCCGCATAACCCGGACGACCAGAGGCTGCTGAACTACTCGGCCATTTTCGACGAAGTGCAGGACTTCGAGTTGAATATTCGGAATGTGAGCGGGCCCGGCCCGATCTCGCCGACGATCAACGGAAGCTCGTTTGACCCGAGCCATGGCTTGTTGATCAGCGACACGCCACTGACCGGCAACATCAACGCGGCGCCGCTGGTGGTGAACACGTTTGCAAAGCCAAACGCGGGCCGGCCCCAGCTCAAAGTGATATTGCCCGGCAGCAGCACTGAATGGCCGGCGCTGGACGCGTTGAAAGAGTGGGTGCGCAATGAGATTCGCACCCCGAATGGCGCGCTGACGGTGGCCGAGATGAGTGCGCCCGGTTTGGGAAAGACGCCCAATCCGGACACGGCGGGCGGGATTCCCAACGCGGATGCGATTCAGGGGCGCAGACTGTTCTTTCAGGCTGGCTGCGGGACGTGCCACGCCGGCCCGAAATGGACGCTGAGCCGCAAGGATTTCGCGGCGCCACCCATTGCGACGGACATCTTTACCGAAGCGCCGGTGACGACGACGGTGGGCGCGCAGTATCTCAACCGCTTCCTGCGCGATGTTAAGTCGTTCAATCTGAATGTCGTCGGCGCGGGAAACACGATCACCGGGCAAGCCGAAATCGGCGGCATTGAAAAGATCGAAAACGGCGTGACGGGCGCGCTGGGCAAGGATGTAAACGGGGATGGCAAGGGCAGCGGCTATAACGTGCCGTCGTTGCTGGGCATCTTCAACCTGCCGCCGTATTATCACAACGGCGCATGCGAGACGCTGGCCTGCGTGCTTGCCAACCCGAACCATCGCGCTTCGGGATTGGCGATCGGCCAAGCCGATCCGTTGGCCACGCCTGGGCAGCAGGCCAAGGTGGTGGCGTGGCTCAAAACCCTGGATGCCCAGACCCTTTTCCCGGTCAACCTGCGGGTCGCCCGGCATGACATCTTCCTCGATCCGCCGACCGTGTTTGCGGGCACACAAATCACGATTGGCGCGAACGTGGGGTTGTTTGGACAAAAGCAGGATCTGGCGGACATGATTGCCGATCTTGGCATTACCGCCACGCTCAGGGGCAGGATCACCTTCAACGGGCAGACCCAGGTGTTCTCCATCACCGCGGCCCACTTCGACCAAAACTTCGGCAAAGCCACCTACAGCAAGGTGTTTACCGCGCCCGCGACGCCAGGTATCCAACAGGTCGCGGTGACGATCGACGCCGACAACGTTCTGCCAACCGCCGCCGGTGACGAAACCGCCGATAACGCGGCATCCCGCTACATCCGTGTGCGCGCCCAACCACCGGACAACACGCCGCCCAAGGTGCTTTCGATCTTCCTCAGCGATGAGGTTGTCTTTAACGACGTCGATGCCATCGTGACGACGACGACCTTGAAGATCAAAATCAACGCGCAGGACCTGATCGGGCCGAACCTGGCGACCCCCAGCGGGCTGAAGCAGTTCTGCGTTGTGCGCTACTACTACAGCCTTTCCTTGCGCCGCTGGGTGGAGAACCCGTGCGTCTTTCAGGATTTGCCGGCGCCAACCGCGGGCGACGTCTTCAGCGGCACATTCATTGTGAATGCCCAAATTCCAGATTTCGCCGGGACGGCGTATGCGTTTGCCTGGGTCAAGGATACCGCCGGCAACATCAGCCGCACCCCGGGCTTCGATGTGGTCAGCTATATTCCGGCCGGCGAAATTTCGGTGACCCGCAACGATACGCGTATCTTCCGCGTCTTGACGCCCGCCAGCCAAACGGTGACATTCACGGTTGGGATCGTTTCCGGGGATGTGGATGTTTCCGCCTTTGACGGAGTGGGGGTTGGCTCGACCCGGGTGGCCGTCAGCGCAAACAATGGCACGGTCACGGAAACGGTGACCGTCACTAATAACACGGCCAGTAGCAAGCTCTTCCAGATCGAAGTTCGCGCGGTGGCAAACAGCGTGATCAAGGTCGGCACGCAGCAGACCGGGGCTCTCCTGGCCGAGTTCAGCGCAGCCGATATGGACGTGACTGCGCCGGAGGTTCCGGCCAAGGACGACAGCGACGAAATGACGATCAGCGGCCCGCCGGCGCTTCAAACCGCGATTGGCGACGATGCTGAGACGACGACGTATCTGCCGCTCATCATTAATTGATCGCGACTCATCGGTCAGGAATAATGCCGCTCCTGCAAGAGCGGCATTATTCCTGACCACGTCATTGCTCGGCGGCGATGGCGTTCACACCGCGCGATTCGCCGAGCACGAATGCCCAATCGAGCGTCGCCAGCGGCGCCGAGACCAGACGGCCGTCCGCCAGCACGGCGAACAATTCATCCCCGGCCTGGCTGATCCGTTCCGGCATCGTGCGCGGCCATGGGACTGGCAAGCGGCCGGATGCCGGCTGCCACGTCTTTCCGCCGTCGCGGGTGATCTCGATCCTTCCAACCGCGCCGACCTGGTCGGCCGGCCCGAGCAGGATGTGTTGCGGATCGTTTGGGTCGAGCCACAGGGCCCGGCAGTAGCACGGGTAAAGCAACGTCCAGCTTGCGCCACCATCACGTGAACGGTAGAACCCGCCCCCGGTCGCGGCGGACAGCAAATTGGGGTCGGAGGGGTGCACCGCCAGATCATGAACATCCGGGTAGATCATGCCATCAGGCGGACTGCCCAAATCCGGGTGGCCGTCGCTGCCGGCAACCAGCGCCCAAGTTGCTCCGGCGTTATGCGAGACCAGTATTCCGCCGACCTCAACCGCCGCAAAGATCCGCTCGCCATGAAACGCAAATCCGCGGACGCAGCCCGCCTCCGGCGAGTAGGGCAGCATCCAGCGATGCTTGTCCCTCAAGGCCGACACCTCCGGGCGTGTGCTCCAGTTCCGGCCTGCGTCGGTGGAGACAAATATTCCGGCGGGTTCCGTCCCGGCGAACGCCAACCCGGAAATGCTCGGGTGGAAGTTTATCCAGCGAACGTGCGGAATGGAGAGTCCGTCCTTGACAACCTGCCAGCTCTGACCGTTATCGTCGGACCGCTGAATGCCGCGGGTTGTTCCAGCCAGGAGTATTTCTTTGGCTGCCGCGATGGATGTTACGTTTACATCCTTGAGGACGCGATTGCCAACCCGCCAGATGTCTTGAATCCGCTGGCTGATGACCAAGCCTGATTTTGTCGCAACGTAGATCGTTTCCTTCAAGGGTCTCTCCTGTCAAATCCTTAGGCATTTGTTTCCGATCGCGTCCATTATTGTCTAAACGCCGCCTCATGGCTCCTGCAAAGTCGCTTGACGAAATCCCTGATTCGTGCCGCACGCCTGATCGCCGCTCGTTTTAGGCATTTTGCAGGAGAACAGTTACTGCTCAGGCCAGGGTGCCGACAGCCAGAAACGGCTACCCAATCGGCGCGAATCTGCGTTAATCTGCGGACAAAACCTGCCGTGCCCGTTGGGGCCGACCGGACTTGGACATGGATCTATCCGCAGATTCACGCAGATTAGCGCCGATTAGGGCGTGGCCTGAGCAGTTACGGAGAACAGGAGAAACCCTTTCGCTCCCTTTCTCCCGTTCTTCTGTCGAATTCCTTGGCCCGCGAGGGTCTCGGCGTGGTTTCTGACGCGCTGACGTTGACTTTGCAGGAGCCATGCGCTCGCGAAGGGGAGCTAGTTGCATCGGGGATGTTTGGATTTACGATATAGGCTCTACAAACCACAGCAAATTGGAGGATCAGAATTGTTCACGGTAGGCGACGAATACACCCGAAACGAGATTCACGCCCGCATCGGCGGCGGCACCCAGACGTACCTGCCGACAAAGGCGGGCGAAGTCATCGCAGCCTGTTTGACCCGGGACGAGAATCCGCGCGCGCCCGGCGTTATCCTATGTGGGGTTGGAAAGATAATCGCGGCGGCGGGTGCCCAAGCTTGCGCGACAGACCACTGCGATACCGGTGTTCGTCAAGATTGAAACAAACCGGTGGCAATACTTTGGGCTGATGATGCCCAACATCTTCTACACGTCGGGTCCGGAGTTTGAACGCCACATTGCCGGCTAGGGGCGGGATCGGTCCGATGTCTCGCGAGTCATCGTAATGAAACCTGTCACCGCCCAATCGCCGAGGTGACCGCGCGCCAAAGCAACTTGCGCGGGTTGCCGGC
>JBDSIP010000087.1:0-3545 GCA_039917915.1 Thermoflexales bacterium | reverse complement strand
GGTCCCCGATCAACCTTCCGTCCCCCGCCGGCCAGGAGCACGCAGTGGAACTCGCCCCTGTCGTGGCCAACTCGGAAATTGCGGGCGAACCGACACGGGTCGCCAACCCCGCTGCTCCCGTCACGATTTTGGCCGCCAATATTCGCATCGCGCCCAACCCACTGCCCCTTCCCGTACTTGGCTATTTCCGTCGCGTGTCGATGGTTCTTGGCCTCGCGGCCGCGCTGCTGGCTGCCGCGATCGCGGTGCCTGCCCGTGAGTCAGCCTCTGCCGCCAGCCCCATCACCTTGCGCCAGGATATTGCGGTTTCCGGGTCAGGCTTGCGCTTTCCAGGCGAGAACACCCGCTGGTTCGAGCGCACCCGCATGCCCACACCTCGCGAATTCGCGAGCGCCGCCGCGGTCGGTGAACAGATCTACCTGATCGGCGGGGTCGTTAACACCCTGGCGACCGGCGATGTCCTGATCTACGACCTGAAGTCCAATGCCTGGGCGCCGGGAGGCGCGCCGAAACCAACCGCCGTCGGCATCGCTGCCGCGTCCGCAATCGGCACGCGCGTGTATGTGAGCGGCGGCATGTTGTCCAACGACACGCCCACGAATCGCTTTGAAGTCCTCGACACCGAGACGGGTTCGTGGTCGGACCTGGCAGCCTTGCCCCTCCCGTTGGCAGGTCACGCCTCTGCCGCGCTCGGTGATCGAGTCTACGTGTTCGGCGGCTATTCTCCAGCCGGGCTGAACGCGGACACATACGAATATGATCCCAGGGCCAACACCTGGCAGCGCCGCGCGGCGCTGCCAACGCCGCGCGGACTTTTGGCCGCCGCGTCGCTTGGCAACCGAATCTACGCAGTCGGCGGGCAGACCGATGGGCAGGAACGATCCGATTGCGAAGCTTACTCGCCGGCTGAAGACTTGTGGACGCCATGCGCCCGCATGACCTTGCGCCGTTCGGCCTTTGGACTGGCCGCGTCGGCGGGCGCGCTATACGCGGTTGGCGGGGGCGGCACCAACTATCTCGGTTTCAGCGAACGATTTGACCCGGCCCGAAACGCCTGGACGCTTTTTGAGACCCCCAAGCTGGGCGACTGGCGCAACATCGCGGTGGCGCCAATTCGGTCCGGCGTTCTTGTCGCCGGCGGACGAAACGGATCAGAGCGTCTGCGCGACACCTTTGTGTTTGAACTGGGTGGCAACCGCGCCTTTCTCCCGGCGTTGACACAGCAGCAATCCGAGCCCTAGAGCACTTGTCGAGACCGATTCCGAAGGCGATATCCCCTTGCCCCGCAGGGGGACATCACCTCCGATAATGAATTCCGCGGGGTCGTTCCATACCCTCCAGGAAAACCATGCAAACCATCTTCCAGAACTGCCGCCTGATCGATGCCATTGGCGCCGCCGCCCGCGAGCATGTTGACGTGATCGCGGACGGCCGGCAGATTCTCGCAGTTGAAGAGACCCATCCCCGCGAAGGCGGTGATGCGATGCGGCTTGACTGCACCGGGCTGACCCTGATGCCCGGGCTGATCGACTGCCACGCGCACTACACCCTCGATCCCTGGTCAGCCGATCCCTTTGAGAAGGTCTGGCGCGAATCGGACGCGGTCGCCATCACCTATGCGGCCCGGGCAGCGCGGGTGGCGTTGCATGCAGGCATCACCAGCACCCGTGACGCGGGCGCGCCGCGCCAGCTCAATTTCGCACTGCGCGACGCGATCGCCAAAGGCTTCATTCCCGGGCCGCGCTTGCTCGCGCCCGGCTGCGCCATCACCATCACGGGCGGGCATGGGCGCCTGTTTGGGATCGAGGCCGATGGCATGGACGCGCTTCAGAAGGCCGTCCGCGCCCAAATGCGAGATGGCGCCGATGTGATCAAAATCGTCGCAAGCGAGGCGGCAATGCTGACCGGTCCAGAGGCAGCGGTCGAAGAACTGTCGCAGGAGGAAATCAACATGCTGGTTGGCGAGGCCCGCCGCCGCGGGCTGCGGATTTTTAGCCATGCCCAGAACTCGACCTCGGTGATTCGATCCGCGCGGGCAAAGGTGGACAGCGTGGAGCATGCCTTTCTCGCCAGCAAAGAGGCGATCAGCGAATTGCGCGACAACGCCGTCACGCTGGTCCCCACCCTGGCTGTGACCGAGGTCACCCTCGAGCGCGACGATCTCACGCCCGTCTTCCGCGAGCGCATGTTGCGCATCCGCGACAAGCACTGGTGGTCGTGCGAAGAAGCCATCCGCCAGGGGGTGAATGTGGTTGCCAGCACCGACTGCGGCGAGCCGCAGATATTCCCGAATATGCTGTGGCGCGACATCAGGATATTGCATGATCGCGGGCTGACAAAGATGAGCGCCATTCAGGCTGCTACATCGAAAGCCGCCGCCTTGCTGGGGATCGACCAGACCGTGGGCAGCATCGCCGTCGGAAAGCAGGCCGACCTGATCCTCGTTCAAGGGAATCCGTTGGACGACCTTGCCGCCTTGTCGCGCGTTTCCATGGTGATGCAAGCTGGGCAGATGGTGTTTCAAGCATGAGTGGCGCGCCGACCCCCGACCAGGTTCGCGAAGCGCGCCGAGTCCTGTTAGGACGCCTTCCACCCACTCCGCTGATTCACGCGCCATCACTCAGCGCCCAGACCGGCGCGGACGTGTGGCTCAAGTGCGAGTGCTTCGCGCCCATCGGCTCCTTCAAGGCCCGCGGCGCGCTGATGGGTGTGCTGCGTTTGGCGCCCGAGCAACTCCGCCGCGGCCTGATTTGCGCCAGCACGGGCAACCACGGCGCCGCGATGGCCTGGGCAGCGACCCAGGTGGGGGCGCGCTGCGTCGTCGTCGTGCCACATAACACGCCTGACATCAAGCGCCGCAACATGCGCGCCGCAGGGGGCGAGGTCATCACCGAGGGCGGGGACTGGGGTGAGAGTTGTCTGGTCGCGCGGGAGGTGGCGGCGCGCGATGGCCTGCTCTACCTCGAGGACGGCGAAGACCCGTGGATCATGGCCGGGGCGGGTACCGTCGCCCTTGAGATCCTGGATCAACTGCCGACGATAGACACACTGGTCATTCCGGTTGGGGGAGGGAATCTCATCGCCGGATGCGGCATCGCGATTCAGGAAGCCGGTCAGGCGATCACCCTCATCGGGGTACAGTCTGAGGCCGCGCCGGCCGTGACCGAGTCATTTAGGCTGGGGCAGATCGTCTGTCGGCCAACCACATCGTTCGCGGGCGGTGTCGCCACCACCGGGCCCGCGCCCAAGGCATTTGAGGTGATGAAACGGCTCGTCGACGACATGTTGCTGGTGAGCGAGGACGAGCTTATGAACGCCATCGGGCGTCTGATTGACGAGCACGCCATCATCGTAGAGGGAGCGGGAGCAGCGCCCATTGCCGCCCTGCTCCGCTATCCCGAGCGTTTTTCGGGTCGGCGGGTGGCCCTGCTACTCTCAGGGCGAAACCTCGAACGGGCGCGCGTTGAGGCAGCGCTCCGCTCCTGACGCATCGAATATCCAACACGGCCCGTTTTCGGGAGCGATATCCCCCGCCCCGGCGTACG
>JBDSIP010000086.1:0-3515 GCA_039917915.1 Thermoflexales bacterium | reverse complement strand
GAGTCGCCGTGGGCGTATCCGTCGGTGTTGCTGTGGGCGTGTCCGTCGGGGTTGCCGTGGGCGTGTCCGTCGGGGTTGCCGTGGGCGTGTCCGTTGGGGTTACGGTCGGTGTATTGGTCGGCGTCGCCGTGGACGTGTCCGTCGGTGTTGCTGTGGGCGTGTCCGTCGGGGTTGCAGTCGGAGTCGCCGTGGCAGTAGCCGTCGGCGTATTAGTTGGTGAATTCGTCGGCGTCGCCGTGGCCGTTGGCGTATTGGTCGGGGTCGGCGTGCGGGTCGGCGTATTCGTCGACGTCGATGTGCTCGTCGGGGTGGGCGTGGGTTTCTGGGTATCCGAAAATGTGCAAGTTACCGTGATACCACCCGTCGCGGCAATGCTTCCCGGCGATTGTCCGTTCGAGCATGTCGCCGATGTGAGGTCCCAGCCGACTGGCACCGTCTCGGTGATCGCCAGACTGACCCCAGGCGTGATCAGGCCGGTATACGCAACCCCGCCCGCATCCGTGTTGATGAGCGTCGTGAACGGGTTCCCGCCCAACGTAACTGGAAACGAGAACTGGGTCGGATCGTTAGACGGCGTCGTGATCTTGTCCACGCCCAGGCGCGCGCACAGCACATCAATCGTAGCCGAGGATGTGCGGGTAAGCGGTGCATCCGTCAGAAGCTGTCGAAAACTCGCGCTGGCCGTGTTGCTGATCGTGCCGCAGTTCGCGATGCTGGTATTGGCCACGATATGGACCGAGTCCGTCGCAAAGGGCGGCACGCTCACGCCGTTGGTGAGATTCCCAAAGTTACAGCTCAGGATCCCGCCGGAGATCGCGCACTTTGGGTTGTCGGGGGATTCGGTCCAGGTCAGACCTACCGGCAGCGTGTCGGTCAGGGTGACAGTGTAGGCCGTCGAATTGCGCTGGAAGTTCGTCACGCCGATCGTGTAGCCCACCTGCTGGCCGGCGCTGACAATCTTCATGTCGGCGATCTTGGCCAGACCCAGATTACCCTCCGGCACGCTTAGCGGAATGGTGATTGCCTGCGTGGCGCTGCACTTGGAGTTCGTGCCAGGGTAGGCGTCGACAGCGCTGGTGCACAGCCCGGACGTGTTGTTGTCCCACGACACGGCACCCGCAAGATCCAGAAGGCCGTTGTTGTCAACATCCCGACAGATCAGCGTCAGCGTCTTTCGATAGTAGACCAGCGCATTGTTGCCGATATCGCCGCAGGTGTCGGACCCGCCCTCGATGTTGCTATATGGGCCGACGCCGCTCGTCGGCGAATACGCGACCGTCGTCGTAATCGGATTCAGGTAGTCATGGGCGCACACGGCCGAAGCATCCAAGGCATTCGGGCCGCCATCGGTATTCAGAAATAGGCCGATGTCGTAGCGCTCGGCGCTGCCGGCCTGAATGGTGAACGTCACTTCGACAGTGGTCGAGTCGCCCTCGCCCAAACACCCGTCGTCAAGCGTCCGAAAGCCCGCGATGTCGCCAAAACGGACGTCGTTGGCCGTGCAGACCGCGCCAGGCTGGAAGAACTTGACGCAGTGGGTGTCGTCAGCGTTGGGCGCATACGGTGCCTCGCCAAAACCAAAGAAGCGCGCCTGTTGGTCAACGGTCGTGACCGGCGCATGTATCCTGCCCGAAAACAGATCCGACTTGATGACCGGCACCACCGACATGTTATCGGCCGCGCTTGGAACCGCCCAGGCGGGCAATTCGGCGGGCTGGGCGGGAGCGGCAAGTAACGGTTCCGATTGTCCCGTC
Organism: Thermoflexales bacterium; assembly: GCA_039917915.1. Lineage (GTDB taxonomy): Bacteria > Chloroflexota > Anaerolineae > J036 > Brachytrichaceae > Brachythrix. Next base: position 1,761 of record JBDSIP010000086.1, on the reverse strand, counting down.
GCGGGCCCGGGCGCAAGAACCAAAGCTGCCAGACTGCCCGACGAATCCTCGGAAACTCGGCCAGCAGCCTGTTGGGGAACGAGCGACCCGCACGCAAGCGCGAGCACAATAAGACGTCGAAACGCCGACGCCCTGGCAGGGTAGCCCCGCGGATCACGATCGTTCATCATTCCTCCAGTTCAAACGCAATTCGATGTTGAGAGCGGCGAAGTGCCTAAGTCAGTTAGAGAAGCAGATTGACTCGTCGCCCGGAACATGTCAAATTATAGCAGAGTTCCTAGATAGTAGGCAAGATACGCACTGTTGGCCCAGATTTGAGCCAAACAGCGACGCCCGGCCTGTGTCTGGCTCGTCTGAGAAGCTGCCCGGACTCGCCACCGTCGTCGTCGTTATCCCGTTGAGGTCCCAGCACCGCGCCGTCGCCGTCGCGTCCACCGGGCAAATCCCCATAATCGACCCCGAGATATTTGGCCGCAGAACCAGGTCCGTCCTTGGATTCCTGGTCACCGAGTTGAACCCGGCGCACTGGCCACCCGATCCCCCATTCAGCGTCGAATCCCAACAATATGTCCGGTTCCCGCTCAGGTTGAAACCGCTCAAGATATACAACTTCCCGTTGTAGGGAGTGATGTCCGGGTTCGGCCTCGTTCCGTCCCATATCCCCGCCAGCGATTGGTCACCATAGCAGTTTGGATTTTTTTGCGCTTGACGCCTCACGGGTTTGCGGGTTTTGGTAATGAGGAAAACGAAGCACAGCCCCGCGGATTCTGGAGGAAACACGCGAGGCTGTGATTTCAGTGGATCCGCCATCCCTACCTGATGGCTGGAAAATATGCGCGATACGCGCCTATGGGCGGCGCCGCGACCGGGCCGTAGTTTGTCACGGTCGTCCCATCCAATTCAATTTCCTGCACCCAGTAGTAATAGCCCTGGTTCGTCTGAACAGCCGCGTCCACCCAGGTATACAAGCCGCCGTCGCCGGAGGCGGCAATGAGGCCGCTGGACACAACGCTGGCGCTGGATTGGCTGGGTGTCTCGGCCCGAAGCACCCGATAACCCAACGTATTGGACTCGCTTGACACGGCCCACGCGACCGTCACAATCGGATGGCCATCGGCGTCCAGGGCCCGCTTCGCGTTCAGCGACACCAGTTGGATCGCGGTCGGGAAGAAGGTGTGTACGACCTCGTTCGTGGCTGTCACCGGGTTGTTACCAACAAAAGCGACGTTGATAATCGCGCCGGAGCCGGGCACACCGATGACGACCACCGTAAAGCTAAACGTGTAGACCGCTCCCGGCGCGGCGATGGGCAGCGTCCAGACCAGGGGATCTGGTCCGGAAGTGAGGCCCGGAATCGCGGAGCCTACGACGAAACTTGTGCCAGCCGGGATGCTGTCTGTGATCGGCACGTTGTATACCGGGATATTGCCCGCGTTGGTCACCCAGATCGTGTAGGTGATCAGATCACCGTTATCGACGCGGGCACCTGTATTCGGCACAGAGCTTTTTGAAGTCTCGAGCAGCCAGTAGGACGGCGTGGGCGTCGGTGTGGCGGTGAACGTAGCGGTCACCGTCGGGGTCAGGGTCGGAGTGTTAGTCGGCGTCGCCGTGGGCGTGTCCGTCGGCGTCGCCGTGGGCGTGTCCGTCGGCGTCGCCGTGGGCGTGTCCGTCGGCGTTGCTGTGGGCGTGTCCGTCGGTGTTGCCGTGGGCGTGTCCGTCGGGGTCGCCGTGGGCGTGTCCGTCGGGGTCGCCGTGGGCGTG
>JBDSIP010000085.1:0-2924 GCA_039917915.1 Thermoflexales bacterium | reverse complement strand
TCAAGCCATTCTTCGGGAAGATCGCCCGCCATCCGTTTACCCACGGGCGAACGGTGGCGGTGTATCTCACCGATGGCTTTGGCGATTTTCCGGAGCCGCCGCGCATCCCAACCCTGTGGGTGGTCCTCCCTGGCGGCCGCGACCTTGGAGATTTCCCCTTTGGCGAGACGGTCCGGTTGCTGCCGATCGAGCGCTAGCCCGTTCGCCATTTCTCCCACAGCCGGCGGGCCGAGAGTTCGGCAATACCCGGCCGGGAAAAGACCACGTCAAAGTGCGGGCCCTGGCCGCCGCGGGTGTCGTTGGTATCCCAGCCCGGCAGGACAAAATGCTGGGGATCAAGGCGCACAACGGTGAAGCCATCGCCAAGCGCGAAGGCGCCGATGAAGACGTCGAAATAGCCGCTCATGCGATGACCCTCGGACTTGTCCTCCCAGCGGGTGTGGATGTCCATCAGGGTATCGCCGATGACGCGGATCTCCCAGACGTGGGCGGGCATATCGCAGCCCATCGTCTCGCCCACCCATTCGCCGGCGAACTCCAGCGCGGTCGCGGTTGCCATGAGGAGATTGTATGGGGGTTTGGTTCTATTTTCCGCAGATTACGCCGATTTCCGCCGATTTCAACAAAGAATCTGCGTGAATCAGCGTAATCTGCGAATCGCTTGTGTGCGCGTCAAGTCCCGTCTTGGTAGTGGCGCACCAGTCGCCGACATTCAAGGCTCTTGGCGCCGAAGTTCAGAAGCAACCCGCGTTGCATTCCCGTGGCCTTCAAGTAGTTAATCATCTGGGCGACTTCTCGTGCAGTCAACTTGTCGAGCGCTTTCAGTTCCACGATGATGCAGCCGAAACAAATGAAATCAGCGCGATAGGTGACACTCAGTATTCGGCCTTTGTAGCCAATCTTGAGCTCGACTTCACGCTCAAATGGAATACCATGGTGATCGAATTCCTGCTCGAGGGCGGCATGGTACACAGCCTCAAGAAACCCTTGTCCAAGCTCCCGATGCGCGGCCATGGCCGCCCCGATGATGGCGTAGGTCTGTTGATCGTGGTCCATGAAAATCCAGCGTGCGCCCAGGTTTGGGTTGAATCTATCCGCAGATTCCGCAGATTCACGCCGATTTCTTTCCCAAATCGGCGTGAATCTGAGGATAGATCACAGTCACGGCTTGTCCGAGCCCTGGAGTATGCGACCACGGCCCACTTTCGCACCTGACAGTCACCTGACAGCGCGCTATGTTCCCCATCCGAACTGTCAGAAAACTGTCAGGTTCAGATCGGCCGGTCACCGCTAATGTTTAAGAGTCCGCGGTTGAGTTCCTGCGGCAGCATCCACCATGCAAATCACACGATCCAGAGTCCACCCTATTCTTGTCGCTTTGGCGAGCGGCGCGACGATCTTGTTGAACGGATGCGCTCCCGCGGCGACACCGGCCCCATCCCTGGCGCCGACCCCGACCGCGGGCGAACATATCGCGCTCGGCAAGGCGAAATTGGCTGCAAAGGATCTTGACGGCGCGATCCTGGAATTCGATGCGGCCACAATTGCGGACCTCCTGGATCCTGACGCGTTCAACGCCCGTGCAATCGCCTATCGCGAGATGAAGATGTACGGCGCAGCCCTGGCCGACCACAATCGAGCTCTGGACCTTGGCGCCGGGCAGCCATCCCTCTGGAACGAACGCGGGATCACTCAGCGCCTGAAGGGCGAGCTGGAGTCCTCCCTCAGCGACCACAATCGAGCGGTTGCGCTTGACCCGGATAACGCCGAATCGTACTACTGGCGCGGCTACACCCATCACGAGCAGAAAAACTACGACACGGCCATCGCGGACCGGGCCCGGGCGATCGCCTTGGATCCCGACAAGGGGTTGTACTACCGCGGTCGCGGCGTGGGTTACTACGCGCGGGGCGACTACGACCTGGCCATTGCCGACTACAAGAGGGCGCTGGAGCTGGACCCTTCGAACGCGGAGTACTTCCATATGCTCGGCCACGCCTATACGTTCAATGGCTCAACCAAAGAAGCGGTCGAGGCGTACGGCCAGGCGCAGACGCTCGATCCGAAGAACGCCGAGTATCGGATTTCGTTAGGGATGGCTTTTGTCCGCGCCGGCGATGCGGTCGCGGCGCGGCGCGAGCTGGAGACGGCCGAGGCATCCGGTGCGGATACGGTGGCAGTTCATCAATCCCTTGGGGTCGCGTTGCGTCAGTTGGGCGATGCGCAGTCGGCACTCCAGCACTTTGATCGGGCAATCGAGTTATCTCCCGACTCATCCGTCCTATTTCTCAATAGGGGCATTGCCCTATACGAACTCGGTTTGGACGTCAAGGCTCGCCAAGATTGCGACAAGTCGCGCGAGCTGGACCCCAAGAGCGCCTATGTTCTTGCGCTGTGCGGACAAGCCTATGCGCGGACGGGAGATAAGGAAGCAGGCCTCGCTTTCTGCGAACAGGCCATGTCGATGGCAAATACCGGAACCGATGGAAGCTACATGCAGTTATGCCGTGCCCGGGTGAGATGGATAAACGGCGACACAAATGGCGCACGAACCGACTTTGACCGCGCAATCGCACTAGCGACGGACTATCCAATGGCATATTTGGATCGTGGTCGGTTTTTCAGGGAGCAACGGGAGTACGGGCCAGCGATCGTTGATTTCGATCGCGCAATTGAGCTGGCGCCAAAGTGGGCAGACCCGTTCGCGCAGCGCGGTCAAGCGCATTCGTGGGCGGGTAATCAAGACGCAGCCATCGCGGACTTCAATCAAGCGATCGAGTTGCGACCAAGCGACTCCTGGTCTTTCCGCGCTCGAGGCGGCAGCTATCATCTGAAGCGGCAGTTTGACGCTGCCATCCTCGACTACACGCGGGCAATCTCGCTGAACGACGAGATCGCAGACTATTGGAAAGCGCGCGGCGACA
>JBDSIP010000084.1:0-8704 GCA_039917915.1 Thermoflexales bacterium | reverse complement strand
GGTATCGACGTCGACCGAATCATCAACCTCACCTACGCCATCGGTGGCGCGCTGGCCGGCGGGGCGGCGGTCATGTATGGCCTTTACAAGGGCCAGACCTCATTCGACGTTGGGTTTGTAAACGGCCTGTATTCATTTACAGCCGCGGTCGTCGGCGGGATCGGCAACATCAAAGGCGCCGCCCTGGGCGCGCTGATGATCGGCGTGATCAGCGCCCTGAGTAACCAGTTGCTGACTTCCTCCGACTGGTCCAAGGCACTGGTTTTCCTGATTCTCGTGTTAGTCCTGGTCTTTAAGCCCACCGGCCTCCTGGGCACCGAAGGCGGGGAGAAGGCCTAACATGCTTAAGAAGATTCTTTCCCGGGGCGAAATCATCGCGGTCGGCCTGATGGCGTTCCTGTCGCTGATCCTCGGCGGCTGGCAGATCATGATTGTGGCCGTGCTGGTAGGTGTCCTGATCGGCCTGGCGGCCCCGCATACCAAGAACGCGGTCCCGCGCGCGGCGGTTATCGGCCTGGTCTTTGGGCTGTTCAATGTGGCCATCACCCACTTCCACAACACCGCCATCAACACGCTGCCCGGCCAGGAGGTAATCCCGCCTGAGGCCATGACGTTGGGCACCTATCTGATTGCGATCGCGCTGTGCGTGGCTTTTGCCGCTCTGACGGCCCTGATCCACAACATCCATGACGATCGCAAGCGCCAACTCGCCTTTGTCGTCATGCTGGGCCTCATCGCCTTCGCCTTTCCCTTCTTTGAGCAGTGCCCAGGCTTGAGCTGGACCACGTTCAACTTTGCCGATATGGCCGGCGGCTGCGCGGTCAAGTCAAACATCCTGTGGATCGGTCCGGTGATCGTCATGTTCATCTACGGCCTCCAGGCGATGGGCCTCAACATCGTGGCCGGATACGCTGGTCTGCTCGACCTTGGATACGTCGCGTTCTTCGCCATCGGGGCGTATACGATGGGTCTCCTCAACTCGAGCCAGCTCGGCAATCAGTTCGGCTCACCCAACCAGTTTATATGGGGCTTCTGGCTTGTCATCTGGATCGCCGCCGCAATGGCGGCACTTTCAGGCCTTGTATTCGGCGCGCCAACGCTTCGCCTGCGGGGTGACTACCTCGCGATCGTAACCCTGGGTTTCGGTGAGATTGTCCCAATTGTGGTCAAGAACCTGTATGCGGTCCGAATCTACGAGCCGATCACGCTCTTCATCAATCAAATCGTGGGAAAGACAAACGACGCCGCCCACGCGGCGGCCCTGTGCCTTGTCGGCTGTTATGAGAAACCGATTGACTTGACGGCCGGCACACGAGGCATCAGCCCGATCAACGCGCCCCAGTTCTTTGATCTTTATACCTTCAAAGTTGGCGAGTATGTGCCGTGGTACTTCGTTGCGCTGATTCTGCTTGCGGTCTCGGCTTTCTTCATCTTTCGTCTGCGGGCCAGCCGGATTGGCCGGGCCTGGGTAAGCATTCGCGAGGACGAGTTGGCTGCCAATGCAATGGGCATTGACCTGGTCCGGACCAAGCTCACCGCCTTTATCATCGGCGCGATGTTCTCGGGTTTCGCCGGCGCGTTCTACGCCAGCTTCACCTCATTCATCTCACCGGATGCCTTTGACTTCACCATCTCCGTCATCATCCTGGCGATGGTCATCCTGGGCGGTTCGGGCAACATCACCGGCGTGCTGCTCGGAAGTTCGATCATCATGCTCATCGACCGGGTCCTGCTTGACCGCCTCAAGATCGTCATCAATGGGGTGCTACAAGGCGTGGTCTTCAAAGGTATGGCGGATGGGCCAATGGCGACCTTTGTCAATAGTCTGACCGACGCGACGGCCTACAAGATCCTGCTCTTTGGCTTGATCCTGGTCGTGATGATGAAGGTCCGGCCGCAGGGAATCCTGCCCGAAGCGACGGCGGCTCGTCGACGAACGCCGCAGTGATCGTGTTGGAATGAGCGATATCCTCGTCACCCTGAGCCTGATTGGGCTGTCCAACGGCAGCGTGATCGCGTTGAACGCGATCGCGCTCACGCTGATCTATTCAGCCGTGCGGACGCTCAATCTCGCTCACGGGGACGTGTTCGCGCTCAGCAGTGTCCTGACCATGACGATACTCCGCGCGGCGCTGGCAGATCCGACGGTAACTACGCTCGGTGTGATCGGGTGGTGCATCTTCACCGCCCTCGCAACCATGGCGTTTGGAGCCCTGCTGAGCTTCCTGGTGGAGTTGCTCGGGTTCCGCCCGTTTCGGGGCGGGTCACGTCTGGCGCCTATCATCGCCACGTTGGGCATCTCGTTCATGCTGTATCAGATCGCGCTGGTCTGGCAGAAGCTGTTGCCTACGTATAGCAGCGGTGACCATCGCAGCGTGCCAGGGTTGCCCGAGGTGCCGGTCGTCGGCATTCCGGCGATCCTGCCGTCCATCAACCTGCTGGATGCGATCGGCATTCATGGGGTGGGTTCGCTGCAGCCGCGCGATGTCGTGCTCTTTGTAGTTGCCATTCTGGTTGGATTCGGAACGCGTGAAATGCTGCGCCGAACCCGGATCGGCCGGGCCATCCGGGCGTGCGCCCAGGATCCGGTGGCTGCCCAGATGGTCGGTGTCAACTATGCCGGCACTATTCGAATGGCCTTCGTGATCGGCGGCTTGCTGGCCGGCATCGGCGCCTTTACCTTCACCCTGGCCAAGGAAGGTCCGGTGGGCGCTCACGGGGCCGAGAGCGGGCTGACCGCTTTTACCGCCGCGATCCTGGGCGGGATCGGAAATCCGCTCGGCGCGCTCGGGGCCGCCCTCATGCTGGGCGTGTTCTCGGCGATGACGACCTACTTCATCGACGCGCAGTGGACGCCCGTGCTTGTGTTTCTTCTGCTCGTTGGACTGCTGATGTGGCGCCCGACCGGACTGACGGCCGAAGATCGCCAGAACGACCTGACCGCGCCCGCGACCGAAGTGGTTGTCGTTGACCGGCGCTCGATCCTGCGCCGGCAACCCAAAGTGCTGCTGCTCGCCATGTTGGCGGGGCTGATCGTGTTCCCGGCATTGACGGCGGCCGAGCCATATCGCCTCCCGGTCGCGACGAGCTTCCTGGTCTGGATCATCCTGGCCCTGGCGTTGACGATCGTGGTCGGCATGTCCGGCGTGCTGGACATAGGCTTCGCGGGGACTTTTGCCGTCGGGGCTTACGTGGCGGCCAATCTGACCGGCCCGGCGATTGCCTGGCGGGAGGCTTTGTTTCCGGTTCCTCCGGACGCGGTCTTTGTCGTCCTGGCGTCGGCGCTAGTGGCGGGGGGCGTGGGGGTGCTGCGCGGGATGTTGACGTCGCGCATGCGGGCGGACTATCTGGCCATTGCGACATTGGCTCTCGGTCTCGTCATTCAGGACGTGATCAAGTACACCAGCGGCGTGGGCGGGATCAGCGCTATTCCGCCGCCGCGCTTTCTGGGCGCGCCAATCTCGTCCCAGTTGACCCAATATGTCATTCTGGGTGTCATCGTCACCCTGGTCGTCATCGCCACGATCCGCCTGCAGCACTCAAGGGCAGGGCGGGCGCTGGCGGCGATCCGCGAAGACGAATACGCCGCGGCGGCGTCAGGCGTGAACGTAGGCGCCTACAAGACATCGGCCTTCTTCATCAGTTCGGCCCTGGCGGGCCTGGCCGGCGCCATGTATGCCAGCGTGGTGAGCTATGTTGATCCCGATCTGGCTGGCTTCCACATTTCGGTCATGACCCTGGCAATGGCCACCATCGGCGGGGCGGGCAGCGCCGCCGGCGCGGTTCTGGGGGCGCTCGCGATCCTGGGGATCGACCGAATCGCGATCCCGGCTTTAGCGTCGTCACTCGAGAACTCGGCCTGGCAGGGGTTCAGCATTCGGGAGCTGAGCTATCTGGTGTTCGGTCTGGCCCTGTATCTCTCGCTGTTGGGTTGGCGGCGCCAGGTCACGGGCCTGGCGGGGAAATCAGAGCAGGAACCTTGGAATCCTGACCAGCTCTTGACGTTTTGCTGGTGGGCGGAAGCGCCGCACAGGCTTGGACTGGGAATCGGGCGCATGCGCGTCGCGGTGGCTCATGCGGGCACGCGCACCCGAACCTTTCTTGACCGCAATGTTTTTGATGATGGCGGAGACGACGCGTAAGCGTGCCGCGGCCAAATCTCACAATTCTCATGATGGGGAACTATGACCGTACTACTCAAAGCTGATCACGTAACCAAAAAGTTCGGCGGATTGACCGCGGTGAACCGGGTGGACTTTGAGATCGAGGTGGGCATGATTGCCGGCCTGATCGGACCCAACGGGGCGGGCAAGACCACCTTCTTCAATAACATCACCGGGCTCTACATGCCGACCGAGGGGGCGATCTACTTCGATGGCCAGCCCATCACCGGGCTCAAGCCGCACGTGATTCAGAAGCGGGGGATCAGCCGCACCTTCCAGAACATCCGATTGTTTGGCCAGCTTAGCGCGCTCGAAAATGTGCTGGTCGGCGAGCACGTGCGCTTGCACGGCAGCATTTTCGAGGCCTTCTTCCGCCCCAGGCGGGTGATGACTGAAGAGGCCGATGCCAAAGAGAAAGCGCTAAAAATTCTGGACTTCGTCGGGCTGGGGCGCAAGATCGCCGAACAAGCCGCCCGGAATCTCCCGTATGGCTCGCAGCGCCGCCTCGAAATCGCGCGCGCCCTGGCCAGCGATCCCAAGCTACTGCTGCTCGATGAGCCGACCGCTGGGATGAACCCGCAGGAGAAGAAGGAGCTCACCGATCTGGTCAAACACGTCCGCAACGAGATGGGCGTGACGGTGCTGCTGATCGAGCACGACATGCGGGTTGTGATGGGCATCAGCGATCGGGTGACGGTTCTTGACCACGGCGAGAAGATCGCCGAGGGGTTGCCCCTGGAAGTGCAGAAGAACCCGCAAGTGATCGAAGCGTATCTGGGCACGGGGGCCGCCGCCGAAGGGGCGTAGCCTACCCGAAAACGAGGATCATGGGCGACATGCGCGGGCGCAGCCCGCGCATGTCGCCCATGAAAACAACACTGACATGCTGGAACTCAAGAACGTTCACACCTACTACGGCAACATTCACGCTCTGAAGGGCGTCAGCCTCGTCGTCAATATGGGCGAGGTCGTCACCCTGATTGGCTCGAACGGGGCCGGCAAGACGACGACGCTGCGCACGATCCAGGGCATCCTGCGCCCGCGCGAGGGGTCGATCCTGCTTGAGGGCGAGGAACTCACCAAGCTCCCGCCGCACGAGATCGTGAAGCGCGGGGTGAGCCAGTCGCCCGAGGGCCGCTTGATCTTCCCGCGCATGAGCGTGAAGGAAAACCTCGAGATGGGGGCGTATCAGCGCAATGACAAGCCCGGCATTGAAGAGGACATGCAAAAGGTCTTCAAGCTTTTCCCGCGGCTCAAGGAACGCATCGGCCAGCGCGGCGGCACGCTCTCGGGCGGTGAACAGCAGATGCTGTCGATGGGCCGCGCGCTGATGGCCCGCCCGCGGGTGATGCTGCTGGACGAGCCCTCGATGGGCCTGGCCCCGATCCTGGTGGATCAGATTTTCGACATCATCCGCGAGCTGCACAGCGAGGGCGTGACGATTCTGCTGGTGGAGCAGAACGCCCGTCTGGCCCTGAGTGTCGCGGACCGCGGCTACGTGCTGGAGACCGGAGAAATGGCCCTGAGCGGGCCGGCCAAGGATTTGCTGCACGATCCGAGCGTCAAGGCCGCTTACCTGGGTGAAGCGCACTAACCCGTATTTAACCGTCTGACGCCCCCGGACGCGCTCGCGCGTCCGGGGGCGTTCACGTTTCGGTTCACGTTTCGGTTCACGTTTCGGTTCACGTTTCGGTTCACGTTTCGGTTCACGTTTCGGTTCACGTTTCCGTTCACGTTTCGGTTCACGTTTCGGTTCACGTTTCCGTTCACGTTTCCGTTCACGTTTCCGTTCACGTTTCCGTTCACGTTCACGTTTCGGTTCACGTTTCCGTTCACGTTCACGTTTCCGTTTCCGTTCACGTTTCCGTTCACGTAAACGTAGACGTAGACGTGGACGTAGACGTGGACGTGAACGTGAACGTCGACGTGGACGTAAACGCAAACGTGGACGTAAACGTAAACGTGAAAGTCGACGTAAACGCAAACGTGAACGTCGACGTCGACGTGGACGTAGATGTGAACGGAAACGTGAACGGAAACGTAGACGTGGACGTAAACGTGAACGTCGACGCAAACGGAAACGCAAACGGAAACGCAAACGTCGACGTGGACGTGAACGTAGACGTAGACGTAGACGTGAACGCAAACGGAAACACAAACGTCGACGTGGACGTGAACGGATACGAGGACAGCGATGACGATGCGCCCGGCGGATTCATTCGCGCGCGTGGTCGCCGAATGCCTCAGCGGCGAAGCGACCCTGGCAGCCCCGGATGGCGCCCCAACACCTGAGCGATGGTATGCTTGATGGTATGGCAATCATGAACCATCGCGTAACGTATTCTCTAGACGAACGCACCCGCGACAGAATCGCAAAGCTTGCGGAGCATTGGCACGTGTCGCAGGCTGAAGTTGTGCGCCGCTCAATTGCTGAGGCCGAAGCGGCCGTTGCGCGCGAACGGCCCGACCCGGTTGCGCTCCTGGAGGCGCTCCATGCCCAGGGGCTTGGGCTGGATCCCAAGATCGCAAAGGCATACGCGGACGAGGTTCGGGCGGACCGCAAGCGCTGGAGAACCAGGTGATTTGTCTGGACACAAACTACCTTATCCTCGGCCTTGCGCCAGAATCTGACGAGTCGCGCCGCCTGATCGCCTGGGCACGGGCGGGCGAAGCGTTGATCGCGCCGGCTGTTGTATGGTACGAATTCCTGTGCGGGCCGGTTTCTGCCGCGCAGATCGCGGTCGCGCGCGCATTTCTCCAGGAGATTGTCGCGGTCGACGAACGGTGCGCCATTGAAGCCGCCCGTTTGTTTAATGTTGCGGGGCGCACTCGCCGGCTCCGCGTAGATGCCTTGATCGCCGGGACCGCGATTGCGTTCAGTGCCTCTTTGGCCACTGGTATTCGCGCCGACTTCCAACCGTTCGTGGCGCATGGGCTAAAGCTGACTTCGGGGTAGGGCGCGACGTTCGCGGCGCGTTTGGCAGTTGCCCGATGGCGGGCCAAAGACCTGCGAGACGATGATTGATGCTATCGCTACGGCGCCGCCGCCCAGGCCGCGGCCGACCGCGCTACAACATTGAGAGACACAGGTTGCGCATCGCCGTTGGGCTGGAGCGACCACGACCCGGAGGCGCCGGCGAAATCGCGGGTGCCCATGAAGGCCTTGCGAAGGGCGTCGCGCTCGGGCGTGGCGCAAATCCTGGCCGTGGCGGCGAGGGCGGCCCTGGCCGCATCCCAGGCGCGCCCGGCGAGCGCGCTCGGGTTGGCCTGGAAGCGCTTCTGGTAGGCGGCCCCAAAGTCACCCGTGGCATTCGGCGCCAGTGCGTCGGTTGACAGCGCGCCTTCGGCGGCGCTCCCGGCTGCCGCCAGAAAGCCGGCTGAAAGCAGGGCGGCGCCACCGGCGAATCGCCCGGTATAGCCCGTCGCCCGGAGCGCCTTGAGCAGCGCGCCCGCGCCGGGCCCGTTCTCGCCCGCGTAGTAGACCAGCTCGGGCCGCGCGGTGACCAGGGCGCGCGCGACCGTCTCGGGCGCGTCAAGGGCCCGCCGGGCGTCAATGGTTAACGGCTTGAGCCGTGTGGCGATGGCGTCCCCGATCTCCGGGCGCGACGGGTCGAAGATCACCGTTGCGTTCCGAACGCCTATTCCCGTCGCCCACTCGGCCAGGCGCGCAGCGCGGGCCCCGTCGTCGGCGGCGAGGCGGGCGAAGTTCGGCCGCCCAATCGGGTAGTAGGCGTCGGGTTCGGAGGCGTTCCCGGGCTGAGTCAGGCCGATGGCCGCGGCCGACAGCCCGACGACGGGGATCGGATCTTCGCCAGCGACGCCGGCCTCGGGCAGGATCACCCGCAACGCTGCGCTGTCGGCGGTCGTGATGAAGAGCCAGGCCTGGGCGTCGGCGGAAAGCGCGAACGCCGTGTCGCGCACCCGCGCCAGCGCGCCTGGCCCGCTCGATTCGATCGGCATTGAGTCTGGCACGAGCTCAATCTTGACCTTGCCCGCGCACAGACTCCCGGACTGAGTCCCGTCGTCCACCGCGAGCTGGACGGCATTGAGGACTTCCTGCGCGCTGGGCGAACCCGGCTCACCGGCGGCGATGCGCCAACGCACGCTGGGGTTGCCGGGCGTTGGTGCAGGCGTTGCTTCGTTGGGCGGGACGCGCAGCGGCGGGCGGCAGGCGGCGAACGCCAGCGCGCCCAGGGCGGCCAGACGCAGCGCAGAGGAAAGGCGAGCCATGCTGTCGATTATCGATCACGGAGCACACGGATGCTGCGGATGACACGGATCCTGTTTGAATCACGGAGCCCGCGGAGGCTGCGGATGACGCGGATCCTGTCTGAATCACGGACAACACGGAGGCTGCGGATGACACGGATCCTGTTTGAATCACGGACAACACGGAGGCTGCGGATGACGCGGATCCTGTCTGAATCACGGACAACACGGATGCTGCGGATGACACGGATCCTGTCTGAATCACGGACAACACGGAGGCTGCGGATGACACGGATCCTGTCTGAATCACGGACAACACGGAGGCTGCGGAT
>JBDSIP010000083.1:0-4364 GCA_039917915.1 Thermoflexales bacterium | reverse complement strand
CGCGTGCTCGACACCAAGGAGCGCGAAACCCTCCCGTTTCTGGCCGATGCGCCGCGCTTCCTGGATTACCTAAACGACGACTGCCGCAAACACTTTGCCGAATTGACCGGCTATCTCGAGGCGCTTGGCGTGCCGTACCAGATCAATCATCGATTGGTGCGCGGGCTGGACTACTACACCAAGACCGTGTTTGAGTTGTGGGGCGAAGGGCTCGGGGCGCAAGCCGCGTTGTGCGGCGGCGGGCGCTACGACGGGCTGATCGAAGCGCTTGGCGGCCCGCCCACGCCCGGGGTTGGATTCGCCACCGGCATCGAGCGCATCATCATGTCGATGCGCGAGCTCGGGATCGCCCCGCGGGCGCTGCGCAAACCCGATGTCTTTGTCGCCCATTTGGGCGTGCCCGCCAAGCAAGCGGCCGTTCAGCTTGTGGCCGATTTGCGCGGGCGCGGCATCCCGGCCCGGATTGCATTCGGGTCGCGCAGTCTGAAGGCGCAGATGAAGGATGCCGATCGCGCCGGCTGCGGGGTTGCCCTGATTCTGGGTGATGTCGAACTCGCCCAGGGCGCAGTTCTCGCCCGCGACCTCGCCCGCAGCGAGCAGGTGAGCGTGCCCCTGGCCGAGTTGCCGGCCTGGCTGGACGCGCACAACGTATAGAGCCGATATGAAGGCCATCACATCGGTCGCCGTCCTCGACCATCCCAAGGTGCCGGCCACGGGAGAGGTGGCCGGCCAGATTGTTGAGGCTCTGGCCGGGTGGGGGGTGGCCTCGCAGCGCGCGACGACCTGGGACACCGCCGCGCTGGAGGCGATCGTCCCGCAGGTCGACCTGATCCTGGTGCTCGGCGGCGACGGCAGCTTGCTGCGTGCCGCCCGGGTGTCCGCCCCGCACGGCAAGCTAGTCACGTCGGTCAATATGGGCCGCCTCGGTTTTCTGTCCGAGATGCGGCCGGACAATTGGCGCGAGGTCCTGCCCGGAATGATCCGGGGGGAATACTGGGTTGAGGAGCGCCTGATGCTGCGAGCCGAAGCGCTGCGCTGGGGCAAGAGCCGGGCAGTGCGCGAGGCGTTGAATGACATCGTGATTGGACGCGGCACGCTCGCCCGCGTTGTGCGTTTGCAGGTAAAGCTCGATGGGGTTCCCTTCACGACCTACGCCTGCGACGGGCTGATTGTCGCGACCCCAACCGGCAGCACGGCCTATGCCCTTGCCGCCGGCGGGCCGATCCTGCCTCCCACCCTGCGCAATATGATCCTCGTGCCGATCGCGCCGCATCTGAGCCTGGACAAGCCGCTCGTGCTGGCCCCGACGTCGGTGGTCGAGACCCGGATCAGCACCGACCATCAGGCCATCCTGACGGTGGACGGGCAGAACGAGATCAACCTGAAATCCGACGATGTGGTGCAGGTCAGCGCCAGCACGCACTCAGCCCTGCTTGCGCGGGCGCAACCGCCGGAGTATTTCTATCAGACCCTGATGTCGCGATTGCGCGGCGAGTGACAACTCCAACCCGGAGGATGCAATATGTCATCTTTATTGATTGATACCGGCCTGGGTGTCTCGAGCAGCGGATTCGCCGCCGACATCGTGCGGCGGGCCAGCCAGGCCGAGGCAATGGGCTACAACGCGCTATGGACGAGCGAGACCCAGCACGATCCCTTCCTGCCGCTGGCTCTCGCGGCCGAGCACACCGCGCGGATCACCCTGGGCACCGCCATTGCCGTCGCCTTCGCGCGCAGCCCGATGTCGCTCGCCAGCCTGGCCTGGGATTTGCAAAAGATGAGCTCAGGGCGTTTTGTGCTTGGGCTCGGCACCCAGGTCAAGGCCCACATCGAGCGCCGGTTTGGAATGGTGTGGGACCACCCCGCGCCGCGCCTGCGCGAGTATGTGCTCGCCATCCGCGAAATTTGGAAGGCCTGGCAGACCGGCGCGCCTTTGAATTTCCGGGGCGAGTTCTTCAAACTCACCCTGATGTCTCCCTTCTTCAATCCGGGACCGATCGAGCATCCTGACATTCCGATCTACATCGCCGGCGTCAACGAGCACTTATGCCGCGTCGCAGGCGAGGTCTGCGACGGCTTCCACGTTCATCCGTTCCATACCCCGAAATATGTCGCTGAATTCGTCCTGCCGAACATCGAGGCTGGTTTGAAGGCGAGCGGACGCGCGCGGAGGGATGTGCGGCTGGCGTCCAGTGTTTTTGTCGTAGTCGGCGACACCTCGGCCGAGCGCGAGAAAGCCCGCGCGCTTGCCCGTCAGCAGATCAGCTTCTATGCCAGCACACCGACCTATCACCCGGTCTTCGAATTGCATGGCTGGAAGCCCGCCGCGGAGGCGCTGACCGCGCTGGCCGCGCGGGGGAAGTGGGCAGAGATGCCGGCCCTGGTGACCGACGAGATGCTGGCGACCTTTGCGGCCGAAGGCACCTGGGCCGAGATGCCGGGCCTGCTCAAGCAACGCTACGCCGGTCTGCTCGATCGGGTGATGTACTACCTGGAAGAAGGCGGCGAGCCGCAACAACGCGCGACGGTGGAAGGCTTTAGATAAATTACCGTGAACAATATTCCCGGGCGCAGCCGGGGGATATTGTTCACGAGATGATCCAGTTAGCCGCGAAGCTCGCGCTTGAGGATCTTGCCGGTCGCATTCATCGGCAGAGCGTCGCGAAACTCTATCGCGCGGGGGTACTTGTAGGCCGCCATGCGATCCTTGCACCACGCCATGAGCTCGGACTCGGTCACCATGGCGTTTGGCTTGCGGACAACAAAAGCCTTGACTTCTTCGCCCATTTCGTCGTCCTTCATTCCAACGACGGCTACAAGCGACACGCCGGGGTGAGTGATCATCAATTCCTCGATCTCGCGCGGATAGATGTTGAAGCCGCCCCGGATGATCATGTCCTTCTTGCGGTCCATGATGAAGAGGTAGCCGTCCTCGTCCTTCTTCGCAATGTCGCCGGTGTGGAACCAGCCATTCCGCATCGCCTCGGCCGTTGCCTCGGGTCGTTTGTAGTAGCCCTTCATCACGTTGAAACCGCGAATGAGGATCTCGCCGAGCTCGCCGACCGCGACGTCCTTGTCCGCATCGTCAACCAGACGAACGTCGACGCCAATGACGGGCGTGCCGATTGAGCCGGGCTTCGTTGGCGCATCGAGCTGGTTGAAGGTCGCCACCGGGGCGGTCTCACTCAGCCCGTAACCCTCGAGGATCGGAACGCCGAAGTTCTTGACAAAGGCATTCAAGACCTCAACGGGAAGGGCCGCGCCACCGGCGGAGCACAGCTTGAGGTTCTCCTTCACTTTGGAGGTGTCGAAGCTGGATTGGGCCGCGTAGTTGAGCAGTGCCCAGAACATCGTCGGCACGCCGCTGAAGTAGTTGATCTTTTCGGCCACCATGGTCTCCAGGACCGTCTTGGCATCGAAGCGCGGGACAAGCACGATGGTGTTGCCCTGCAGGAAGCCGGCGTTCATCTGACAGGTCTGGCCGAATGAGTGGAAGAGGGGCAGGGCGATCAACAGGTTGCTGCGTTCGGCGCCCAGCATGCCGTGCAAGTCGCGCGACACGATCGCGTTTGTAATCATGTTGCTGTGGGTAAGTTCGGCCCCCTTGGCCTGGCCCGTGGTGCCCGAGGTATATAGGATGACGGCGGTGTCGCTGTCACCCCGCATCACCGTGTCAAAGGTCGGCGCTTGCTTGGAAATGAACATCCCGAGTGTCTCGATGCCTTCGATCGGCGACGGGCCAGCCGGATTGGCGGTCAGGATGATCAGCTTCTGAAGGGTCCCGGCCTCCTTGAAGCCTTCGTTGCCGAATTGGGCCATTGGCAGTTCAGGGGTGCCCTCAAAACAGAAATAGACCTTGGCGTCTGAGTCTTTGAGAAAGTAGGCAATCTCACGGCCCTTGTTCAGCACATTGAGGGGTACGACGACCGCGCCGGCCTTCAAGATGCCATAGTAGACGACCGGGAAATAGGGGACATTCGGACAGGTCAGGGCGACTTTGTCGCCCGGTTGGATCCCCATCGCCTTGAGGCCATTCGCGACCTGATTGGCCATACCGTTTAGTTGCGCATAGTTCAGGCGCATGGGGCCCATGACAACGGCCGAATTGGCAGGGTGGCGGCGGGCCTGATTCTCCACGAGCATCGACAGGTTCAACATCTTGGTTTCCTCCGTGTGGCAGTGACTTGGATTGCTCCAGCGTATGTCGTCCCCAATCACCCAACTTTGATACGACGCCCCGGCACTGGCAGGCCGCCGTTACAAGGGATGGGAATCTTGGAAGCTATCCTAAAGACTTCCGGCGAGAACACAATCCCCGCGCTTCGCGCGGGGATTGTGTTCTCGCCCCATATTTTTAGGACGAC